>JACMRC010000257.1 GCA_014376655.1 Mucilaginibacter sp.
TTAAATATGTTTAAAAAGAACATATAAAAAAATATAAGCACCATATATGTTGCCTTGCCAGAGCAGGCTGTATATAACAACCCCGGATGCAATAAAAACAGGATGATAAGCAGTAGCAGGTAAAAATCGTCTTCGGTTTTTTTAACTAAGGTGCTGGCCATTAAATAAAAAAGAGCGGCCGTGCCTAAAGCCGATGCTATGATAGGTGCCAGTAATGAATTTATACTGGTAAACGCAAACGTTGCAAAAAAGGGCAGTGCCGGTGCGGTAAGGCCAATTACCTTTAACTTATAACCAACCCCTTCAAATATTATCCTAACCTTTTCAACGTAAAAAAGAGTTTCCTGGTTAAAGTACCCCAAGTGGTTTAAATAAATACCGCACACCAGGTAGTATATAGCTATTAATAGCGTAATAATTAACAGGGTTTGGCTGCGGCTTACGTTTATTTTAAACTTTAGTTTCATTCAGCAGGACCGGCTTGGTTAATTTTACTTAATCCGTGATTTGTTTTTTCCCAATAAAAGGGCTTAACAATTAACTGGTATAGGCCCTTATAAGCCGCCCACGAGTGTAGCAACCAATATATGGGGTTGGCAATGGCAAACAATATAAGCTCATAATAACGGCGCTTAAATACGGCCATCATGTTTACATATATCATTAATATATTACCCACCATTAGGTTAATAATTGACATGAACAAAACCCAATCAGGGAAAAACGACCTGATGGACGCTAAATCAAAAATAAGGTAGCATAAAAATATGGCTAATAGTAGCGGGTACACTAAAAAGGTAATAGGCGTGGCGCCGATAAAGAAGTTAAACCCTAAGAAGCCTTTCCAGCCAACTTTTTTCCAAAGCTTTACCGGGTTGCGCATGTGTACCAGGTGGGTTTGCATATAACCCTTTATCCAACGCGAACGCTGGCGCACCCAGTTAAACATTTCGTTGTTAGCTTCTTCGTAAGTGGTAGAGTTGATGATAGCCACCTTATAACCCTTAGCATAGGCACGTACACCCAAATCAGCATCCTCTGTTACGTTAAACGGATCCCAGCCGCCCAACTCAATTAAAAACTCAAATTTAAAGTGGTTACTTGTACCACCTAACGGGATAGGGATATCAAATGTATCCAGCCCCGGCAGCATATAATCAAACCAGTAAGAATATTCCAGCGTAAACATCCGGGTAAGGAAGTTCTCGCCACGGTTAAAGTAGTTTAACGCGCATTGGATACATACATAGTTAACCGGCAACTTATTAAACAGGGTTACAACTTTTTTAAGCTGATCTGTATCCGGCACATCCTCGGCATCATAAATAGTTAAAAAGGTGCCCCTTGAAAAGTGCAAACCGTAGTTACAAGCCTTAGGCTTGGTTTTTGGCATGTGGAATGGCACAACAATAACCTCAAACACGGCAGGAAAATCCAAATTTCTAACGGCGTTTAAAGTTTTATCATCATCCTCTTCTATCAGTAGTTTTATATCCAGTTTCTCGCGCGGATAATCTAAACTCTGCAGGTTCCATATTAGCTTTTTTATCAGCTTATCTTCTTTATATACCGGTAAATGTATGGTATAAATGGGTAGGTCCTCATCAACCACCTGGCGCACCTCTTCGCGGGTTACGGCCTGGTGTAATTCAAACCTTGAACCTACCAGGGCAAGGAACAGTTTAAATATAATAGATATCAGGAAAAAAGAGCTTAAGACAACGTTAATAGCAATTGATGTGTTTACAAAATTTAGCATCATCCCAATCACTACCAGCGCAAATATCCCGAAGGTAAAAATGAGCTGTGGTGTGGTAAACGTGGTTAATGCAGAACTATCCGGGTCGCGGTTAAGCAACTCAAACACCGCCGACTTAACATATTTCTGCCCTAATAAAACGTGGCTTAACCAGGTAATATCTAAATCAGAAGCCAGGATAATCTCGGGCTCCATATCATAAGTAAACCTAATATAATCTTTAAACAGCTCGTCGCTGGGGTTGGCCATTAAGGTTACTAATTTGCCGTTCTCTACACGCAAGGGCAGGGCCAAATGTGCGTCGGCAAATTTAAGTTCTGTTTTGGCTAATACATCCAGGTCGTAATCTTCTTCGCGGATCTGTTTAAACTCATAACCTGCGTTATTAAGAGATCGTTCATAATTTTTACGGCTCAGGTAGCCAAAATTCAATAATATTTTAATGTATGATAACCCCGATCTTTTTGAAAAATCATCGATCTTTTCCTGATCGGCTTGCGTCATGAAGCCGTCCTGGATCAAAAGCTCGGGAATGGATATCTGCATTATATTTTAAATAAAATGTTAAAAGCTAAACAGTAGGTATTATAATATCGGTAAATACTAATCGGTATTTACCGATACTGTTATAGCAACAAATTACTCGCTAAATATATCTGTTGATTTTTGAACTTTGGCACGTATGTACAAGAACGATAGTAAGATTAATACCAACATACCTAACAAAATGTAAAGGTTGTAGCTTTCCCAGAAACGAGTAAGTACGCTCTTGGTATCAATATACTCCAGGTTCTCGCTTGATTTACTGATGTTAAACAAGTATTTATTGTTATTTACGTCAGATATAGCCACGTTACTTGACAGGGTTGACAGCTGCTCTGTAATTGACCGAGAGGCTGCTGTAAACGCGTTAGCCAAATTTTTACCGGTAGCGGTAAGTACAAGCACCGCGTTATTGCTTCGCCCGTAAAAGATCTGTGCAAGGCCGTTTGATACGGAGTCTGACAGGGAGTATACTACCTTGTTGTTTTCGTTATTATACAAACGAAACTTACGGTTAAACTTGATAGGCGCATCAGGGAAATCTTCCATTAACGGATCGTCATGCGATAGCAACGCTATGATGTTGTTTTTCTTTAACTCGTTTTTATCAATTCCGTCAGAATATTCAAACTCCGGAAAGTTATTTGCATTAATGTTGTTGTTTAACTCGTAAATGATTTCGCCCATTGCTGCTGAGGCATACGGAGCATATTTTTTACTTACCACTATACGGGTTGTACCAGAGTTAAATGCTTCAGGATATTGGTAGAAGCTCAAATCGCTGGTGATGAACGGGTTTTTTGATTCAAGGTATGATTTGTCTACATCAACCTCGGCAAAGAAACCGTTAAAGCTGGCAGAACAGTTACCACCGCTTGAGTAGAACCTAAACTCGGTTTCGAGCGTGTTGTACTTATGGTGCTGGTAACGGTTAATGGTAACAGCAGTATTTAACTTACCGGATGCATCCAGCTTCTCAGAACTGATTAACATACCGTTAAGGTATATATTTAAGTAACCACGATCGCCTTGTGCCAGGCTGCTATAGTTAGCTATAACGCGGATCTCCACTTCTTTTGGTGTAAAGCTAAAGTCGGAGTTTTTAAAGTTGTAAACGCTTTTTAAGTTACCAATACCCGACATAAAGTTGGTAGTGCCACCAATTTGCCTGAATGATAATTTTGAGCGGTTCTCGTCAATAGTTTTAAAGAATTTGTTCTCGGCTTTGTCAATAATCAAATAATCGCCAAAGGTTGAGTTAAGGATGTTGATGTTACCTAAAGCGGTGATAGTTTTTTCGTAACCGGTATCATCGCCGCCGCTAACAAATAATATCTCAGACGGCGCATCAGCTTCTGTTAATGACTTTATGGTTAACAGCTTCCCTTTAACATTTACCAGCCTTGTAAGCGTATCAATGGTTCGTACTACCGATTTATTTAAGTAAAACAATCCTTCGCCGGGTTGCGGTACAATTTTTAACAGGGCGCGCTTAGCGGGGCGTAAGCTGGCAAGATTACCTACTATAATATAGTTTTTTATACTATCAGGTACCATGCCTTCCTGGTAAACGGCAATGTTTTTAACATCGGCTTTCTTTAACCTTGAGTATGACCAGGCTACTGCTTTTAAATCGTGCAGGTTAGGGTTAGCCGGGTAAACAATAGCTTTCATGGTTTCAAAGCAATTGCCAATATTTATGTTGGTAAAGAAATTGGTGGTGCTTTTTACTAACGACAAGTATGAATAGCTTTTTACCTTCATCCACATTGCCGGGTTGTCAAGGTCCTTACATTTATCTTCTGTAACAGTACATAACGTTTTAAGCTGGATCTTCAGGAACTTATCAGTCGACATATCTGCCTTTGACAGGTTAAGCGTTACCGTCATGATCGAATCCTGCGATAGCGTGCTGCTAAAAGCAGGCCGGTCGTTAATAATTATGTTTACGTACGATAGGCGCTTAATTAATGCTTGCGATGGCTGTATAAACATCACCAGTTTACTGCCGTTCAACTCAATACTCGGGTCTATTTTTAAGTAATACGCGACGCTGCCACTCATGCCAATTACGGCTTCATCTTCACGCCCCATGGCATGGAATGAAAGTATCCGTTGTGCAAAAGTTGCGCTACTTAATAAAAAGAAAAGGGCCAGTGATGTAAAAAATTTGTTCATTGGTGCTTGTATTAGTTGATTACGTAAAATTCTACTCTAAAATAATTGCCATTGTCGTCGCTGCGATAAAACATTTCACCACCCATTTCCTGGGTAATTAGTTTGGCTATTGATAAGCCTAAACCTAAGCGGCTTTCCTTGCTGGTATTGGCTTCGTTTAATGTTTTAAGCTTGTTAAACATCATATCCAGTTCGTCCTGGCCAATGGCTATGCCTTCGTCAATAATCTCGAAAACAAATTTTTGGCGCTGCAGGCTGGTTACAACACGAATGTTGTTGTTAGTTTGCGAAAACTTGATGGTGTTTGATAATAAGTTCTGGAATATTTGGCCGGCAAATACTTTATCCAGTTTAACATTTAAAGGCAGCTTTAAAATATTGTCAACCAAATGGATGTTTTTCATTTGGGCCGTCTCCATTAAACCACGGAAAATTCGCCTAACCTCAATATTGATATCAAAGATCTCCATATTAAATTTCATCTCTGGCGACTCGATCTCTTTTACATCCATCAGCTTGTTAAGCATGTACTGCATTTTATCGGCCGATTCGGTGATGTAATCAGAAAACTCTTTTTGATCAGTACTTAAGCGGTAATCCTCCTCCTTTATCATGTTATTACTCATGATGATGGAACCTATCAGGTTTTTAAGATCGTGCCCTGCAATATTTATGAAGCTGTTTTTTTGCTCGTCCATTTTTAACAGGCGCTCATACTGCATATCAATAATGGTGTTTTTTTCAACGATATCGCGGTTTTGATTTTTTAGCTGCTCGTTTGATTTTTCGATCAATAACTGCGATTTAACCTCGCGCTCAATAACCTTAAAGCGGGCACTTGGTATAAGGCATGATATAGATGCAACTATAAAAAAGAACTGGCCGCCATTGCTTATAAAAAGATCGACAGTATAATCGCTTAAAGCGTTAAAAAATATGGTAAGTAATATTAAGGCAACCAACGATTGGATAATAGAGTGTACCGGCTCCCAAAATACCTGGATATTAAAGAACAATATAATGGCCGAGTATACCAGGAAATACACATTTAATTGCTGTATATTAACCACATTACACAATACTGCCGAGGTGCATGACAGCATAAAAAACGTAATGTGCAATAATATGCGGTAGTTATAGTTTTTAGTTTTAAAGAAGGTATATAAGCCGTATATAATAATATCGGTAATAAGGCGTACAATCAAAAACTGCACCCATATACCCGGATTGTAGATAACATCAATAATTGTGATTAAAGGATATAAGAAAAGTATAGTCCAAATGATGTTATTTGTCTGGTACCATGCTTTTTTTAAAACTTCTTTAGAAAATTCTTCTTTAGTAATTTGAACAAACATTATTAGTTTTTAAAATTATATAAAGATTTGGACCGATTTAGTAAATAAACTTATAATTAAGTAAGTGCAAGTAATAATACAAAATAATTCTGTAACCGTAATGGCCCGTACTGTATTTGTGATACTGCTTGTATTTGTGCAGATTACAATAGCAAAAAGCAATCCAATAGCTTCGTCCGAGCGTTTGTTGGCCTTTAAAAGGGCTAAAAGCCTTGATAATGGTGTTAGTATTTCATGGTTAGAACAAACTTGGGCTAAAGATATATTAAATGATAACGAGGTTGCCAATACAGATTTAGAATTGCTTAAAACTTTAGGTTTTAAAAGTATAAGGTTACCGGTAGCATTTAAGTTCTTCGAATCTAAAA
>JACMRC010000258.1 GCA_014376655.1 Mucilaginibacter sp.
ATCTTTCGGGTTTCCATGGTTAGGGATAGGGGATAATTACGGTTGTGCTGGTGCCTTTGCCTTCTTTAGCGTTAATGACTACATCGCCCCCAACTATCCTTGCGCGTTTGTGCATGTTTTGTAACCCCATGCCCATTTGCTTGGTTTGCAGGCTTTCTATGTTAAACCCAATGCCGTTATCTTCTATGTGCAGTTGCATGTTACTGTCGGCATAGGCTAATTGGATATTGATTTGGGTGGCAAACGAGTGCTTGATGATATTAGTCATAACCTCTTGCAGGATACGGAAAATGATGAGGTCCTTATCCAGGTTGTTGTTGGCGGGCAGGTCGCCCTCGTTAACATAGTTAACCTGGAACTTACCCGATTTCTCCACCCAGTTGATCTCATGACAGATAGCTTCTGACAGGCCCACGCCCAGGAGCTGGTCGCCTTGCAGTAGCTTGCCCAACAGGCGCATCTCCTTGATGGAGCGGCCCGTAAGGTCGATAGCCGCGTCTATCTTCTGGCGGGCCTTCTCCAAGTCATCCAGCTGGATAGAGTTTAACGTAAGCGAACTAAGACTTAGCAACTGGCCGATGTTGTCGTGCAGGTCGGCACCTATGTTTTGCATGGTTTGCTCCTGTACCTCAAGCTGGGTTTTAATGATCTCGGCATCGAAAGCGTGCTTCATCTGCTCTTTTTCTTCGATATGCCGCATTTTGCGCCGGTTGTATATTACCACATAGAGTATGATAAACAACGGCGCTAACAGGAATATCAGCGTACCTATTAATACTAACTGTTTGATGTTGTATGCCATTTTCTGCAAATAAATGAATAGCCCCAGCAACTGTACAAAATAAAACTTAATGCCATGAAAATAAAATGCGTGACGTTATGCCCAAACATGCGTACATTTTTTAAATAAACAAAGAAAAGGTTTACTGCTGTGCTGCCAAAATAGTAGAATAAGACACCGGCTACCCACCAAAATGCCGCCGACCGTTTAAGGTCTACATAGTGATCGTCCTTTATTAAAAGGTAGAAGTAATAAAAGCTATAAAGCACAAATACTACAGCCATTACTGTAGCCGAAAGATCTATATAAACTAAAAAACCATGGCTGATAATATCGTATACATACAGTGTTATTAAAAGACCAAAACTGCATATAATTAATAGCTTACTGTTAATGTATTTGCTAAATATATGATTAAACATAGTGCTGGTAAAGCCCAATTCGAACAGAAAAAAAATATTATAAACCCATTGATTGTTGTGGTAAACGCTTTTTAAAAATTTGCCGGTTATCTCCGTGATACAAGTTATCAGCAGGAAAATAACCATACCGCGCCATGCCCAACTTGCCTCCCTTTTTAAAGTAATAAAGGCAATAAGGAAACAAGCGGCTTCAAGGAGAATCATTATAGACATATATAAACTTTTTATTAACCCACCCCACTATTGGCGGAATGGGGTGGGTTTAGTGATAATGTTTTAGCCTCCGCAATTAGGATCCGATGGGTCTGGGCATACCAATGTTGCACCATCGCAATTGTTAGGGCACAGTTCGCCGTGGTTGTCAGGGTTAACCATTAACATAAACGTAGCTACTTTATGGTTTGGAGCGCCAAAGTAATCCAAGTGCATATTAACCGGTTGTTTGCCGCCGCGTTGTAAAATGGCGGTGTCTTTAGTTGATACGATGATGATAGTGTTGCGCCAAGCATGCTCGTATGGTTTACGATCCAACTGCAACTTAGGGTAACGGCCAAAGTAAATGCGGATACCATCTGTCTTACCATCTTTGGCACGGGCGGCATCAAGCGCTGCTGTCAGTGCGTCAAGCTTGGTTAACGGGATAAATACGCTGCGGGTTTTTGCGCCTTTACCGCCCGGTTTGCCGTTGCCGTCATCCAGCCCTTGTGTGCCAAAGGTATCAACCAGCATTTTAGCTTCGTCGTAACTAATACTATTGTCCGAGTGGAAATCGGTAATGGCCATTTTGCCTGCGGCTACCGGGCCGGTTGCAGTAGTTTTACTGTTTGCATAAAAATAGCCGGCAACAAAGCCTACTATTAATGTAATAAGAGGGAATACTAATTTTTTCATAATTGTGAACGTTTAAATTGTTAGGGTGAGATTAGGTAATTAAATAATGCTACTAAAATCAATATTAAACATCACATTATCAAAGTAAATACACCCTATTAAAAAGGGTAAAAATACCCTATCAAAAAGGGTGTGTTTACTGTAAGCCATTTCGATCATCATCTGCACATTTGTATCGTTAATTTAGTTAGTTAAATAGTTGGTTAATTACCGGGTTGGCTATCGGCAGCAAAAGGGAGCTGCCGAGAACCTTCCCCAATTTTAAAAGAAACAGTAAGCGATATGAAGATCATAAACAAACCCAGTCCCAATTTTTTACCGGGCCGCCATGGCTACAAGCCGCAGGCTATTATTATACATATAATGCAAGGCACCTTGTATGGTACCGATAGCTGGTTCCAAAGCACGATATCAAAAACATCGGCTCATTATGGTATCGGCAAAATGGGGCAGGTGCACCAATATGTAAACGAAAAGGATACTGCCTTACATGTTAACCGCGTTAACGCGCCTACCTGGAGCCTGGTAAAGCGCTGGGATACCGGCCTGTACTTAAACCCTAACTATTATACCATAGGCATTGAGCACGAAGGCGACTATACCAATGAATGGACAGAGGAAATGTACGAAATCAGCGGAAAGCTAATAAGCGAAATAAGCTTGCGTTGGGATATTCCTATTGACCGCCAGCATATTATAGGCCACCACGAAATTTATTCGTTAAAAAAATGCCTGGGTACGGCTGTTGATATCCATAAACTAATTGACATTGCTAATGATTATGCACTTGCGGCAAACCGCCGTATTGCTGTCTAAATCACCAATTTAAAAACAATCACCTCATGATAACCATCAGCCAAAACCCACCCGCAATTAATTTTATAACTGCCCTTAATAACAGGATCAGGGTTGCGGGTGGGGCGCTAATAGCCAAAGCAGAATTTGTATTGCAAAGCCAATGGAAGGATAAACCAACAGACGACGTGCTGGCTATAAACGCTTTGGCTACCGCTGCTACCCAAACCAAACAGCAATTAAACCAACTGATAGGCGATAACGATAATGAGAACGAAAAGCGCGAGCAATTTTTAAAAGAATACGTACACGGCTTAGAGGCTATGATGTTTATGACACACCATAAAGTGCGCCAGCCCGTAGCCAATATTTTGGGCATGGCGAACCTTATAGAGAAGCACGCTAACTCGCCGGAAGAATTGAAAAAAATAGCCGACTACATGAAGCAATCGGCGCTTGACCTGGATATGTTTACCCGAGAGCTTACCAAGTTTGTGAGCGACCTTGAACAAAAAGGAAAAAACAACAGTAAGTAAAAAGCATTTACTGCGGACGTTAAATCTTAGCTAAGTCCGCAACATACCCTATATCCACCTAACCCAACCCACAGCCAGTGCGTGCCCAATCCCGGGCCGCACTGCGCGATAATGTTTCGGTATCAAGTATTTAGTATCAGGTATCAAGACGATCTTATCATTTGATATCAGTTACTTGTTACTTACGCAACACCCCTTTGCTAATTCACTCCCAAACGCATATATTTACCCCACCAACCTAAGTGCATTTAATGCCTTTAATTTGATATTTATGAAGAAGCGTTTTTTATACCTGGCCGTTTTAGCAGCCATTGGCACCACTCGCGCCAATGCGCAAACCGCTACAGCTATTGCCAAAGCCAACATAACAGGCACCAACCTTAGCTACGCCAGTAATAAGGCACCGTTGTTGCCGCAGCAGTTTATAAAATTGCCGGTTACGGCTTTTAAACCGTCGGGATGGTTAAAAACACAGTTGTTGTTGCAAAAGGATGGCCTTACCGGTAACCTTGGCGAGATAAGCATCTGGCTTAGTAAAACCGATAATGCCTGGCTAAACAAAAGCGGCAAAGGTAAATATGGTTGGGAAGAATTGCCTTATTGGCTAAAAGGTTATGGCGACATAGCTTATATGCTGGGCGATGAAAAGATGATCAGCCAAACTAAATTCTGGATAAATGCGGTGTTGGATAATCAGCGCGCCGACGGTGATATGGGCCCCATCATTACCAAACGCAACGGCAACCGCGACCTTTGGGCCAACATGCCCATGATATGGTGCCTGCGCAGCTATTATGAGTATAGTAACGACCCACGTGTTATACCGGCGCTTACTAAATATTTTAAATGGATGCAGAGTTATCCTGACAACCAGTTTTTGAAAGATTACTGGGAAAATAGCCGCGGTGGCGATTACCTGGTAAGCATTTACTGGCTGTATAATATAACCGGCGACAAGTTTCTGTTAGATGTTGCCAGCAAGGTTGATAAAAACACCGCCAACTGGCGCCAGGCCACTAACCTGCCCAACTGGCATAATGTTAATGTGGCCGAGTGTTTCCGCGAACCGGCAACCTACTACTTGCAAAGCCATAATGATGCCGATTTGGCCGCCAGCTACAATGACTTTAAGCTGATCCGTAATATATACGGGCAGGTGCCGGGCGGTATGTTTGGTAGTGATGAGAATGCGCGTAAGGGTTATGACGACCCGCGCCAGGCGGTAGAGACTTGTGGCATGGTAGAGCAAATGACCAGCGACCAATACCTTTTACAATATACCGGCGACACTTTTTGGGCCGAGAACTGCGAGGATGTGGCTTTTAACACCTTCCCTGCCGCTTTCACCAGCGATTATAAAGCCCTGCGTTACCTAACCGCGCCAAATATGGTACTGAATGATAGCAAGAACCACTCGCCGGGTATTGATAATAGCGGCCCGTTTTTAATGATGAACCCTTTTAGCAGCCGATGCTGCCAGCATAACCACAGCGCAGGTTGGGTATACTATGCAGAGAATGCGTGGATGGCAACGCCCGATAATGGCCTTGCCGCACAGCTTTACCAGGCCGGTACCATTACCGCCAAAGTAGGCAACGGCCAACAGGTTAAGGTTACCAGTGCTACACAATATCCGTTTAATGATGCGGTGGCGTTTACTATAGCTACCGCTAAGCCTGTGGCTTTCCCGGTTTATTTGCGGGTGCCGGCATGGTGCCAGGGTGCAAGCGTTACCGTTAACGGCAAACGTGTACCTGTACAAGCCATTGCAGGTGGTTACATCAAACTAACCAACAAGTGGAAAAACGGCGATAAGATCAGCCTTAAACTGCCTATGCAGATAGCTGTGCGCCAATGGGCGAAGAACAAAAACAGCGTGAGTGTAAACTACGGTCCGCTTACTTACTCGCTGAAAATTGGCGAGGACTATAAAAAAGGTAACAGCAAAACTACCGCCATGGGCGACTCGGGCTGGCAAGATACCGCCGACCCCGAAAAATGGCCGTCGTTCGAGATCTACCCATCTACCGCCTGGAACTATGGCTTGTTGCTGGATGCCGAGCATCCGGAGAAATCATTTACCGTAGTTAAAAAGTCATGGCCTGCGGATGGCAACCCATTCACCAATGCCAACGCGCCTATAGAGCTGCATGCCACCGGCAAACAAATAGCCGACTGGACCATTGATAAATACGGCTTATGCGGCGTACTGCCACAAAGCCCCGTTAAAACCGAAACAGCAAAAGCTGACTTAACGTTAGTGCCAATGGGTGGCGCGAGGTTAAGGATCTCGGCATTCCCGGTGGTGGAATAAGGGTTGAAGATTAGCTATTGAAGATTAAAGTTTAGGCCTGGCGCGTGAAGTGCCGGGCCTTTTTTGTTGAACTATTTGGCTAACGGATCAACCGTTTATGCAATAGTTTTGACAACTTTTTAAAAGTTGTCAAAACTTCGGATCACGGTGGTATCTGTGTGTTAAACAATTATGATATATGATTTTCCTGTATATTTATTCTGTAAACCAACAACTTATGCACAATGGAAATAATTACCCATCCGCTTCAATTAACCGTCTCCGGCTTTTCGGGGATTGCTGCAAATAAAAATTATAAAGGCACCGCTTTTGCTTTAATGGATAAGATGTGGCCGGTGATAAAAGCAAAAGGGTTAAAACATAAAGGCTTGAATATTTGGATATACGAACCCGGTGAAAAAGTTTTCGCCGGAGTAGAACTGGAAGATCCATCTATAGCTAATATGGGCCTTGAAAAAAAAGTGATCGTACTTAAAAAATACGCCTACTATAAACATATCGGCCCTTATAGCCTGATAAAACAGGCGGGCGATAATATGCAAGCCGAAATACGAAAGCTCGGCCTTAAATCTGCCTTGCCCTATATTGAAATATACGGGCATTGGACAAGCGACGATAGCAAACTGGAAACAGAACTGTTAATAGCTATTGAGTAACCCCAAAATACCTGCTTAATGTCTGCATTATACCGGCTGCTTACCGTTATTAGTTTCACTACCCTATTAGGGTGCAATAGTGGCCCAACCCCTATACTTTTATTCAACGGAACCGGGACTTCGCCTAACGATATTGCAGCCGTGG
>JACMRC010000028.1 GCA_014376655.1 Mucilaginibacter sp.
TAGCTAAGAGGGCTCAGGAACGCGCGCTAAGCGTTTTTAACTGGGAAAATGTAGCTGATGAACATGTAGAAGTATTTTTAAACAGCTAAACTGCTTTTTTAAATATTTCAATTAATTGTAGGGCGGTACTATGCCAGCTAAATAGTTTAAGCCGTTGAGTTCCATTTATTATTAAATCTTTTCTTAATTCGTCATCATTTAGCACCATCTTTATTTTTGTGCTGATATCATCTACATCATAAGGATCAAATTGCAATACGGCATCGCCGCCAATTTCTGGCAAACAAGTGTTGTTGGCTACCAATACAGGCAGGTTATGGCTAAATGCTTCTAAAACGGGTATGCCAAACCCTTCATTTATAGATGGGAAAACATATATTAAAGCATTCTTATAAAGCTGGTTCAATGCAGCATCAGTCAAATATCCGGTTAGTATTATTTCACTTTGTAAGTTAGTTTCTGCAATGGCATTAGTAATTAAGTTATAATCACTCTCAAAGTTAGTTGATGGGGTAGGGCCGGCAAGGACTAATTTTAACTCGGGATGCTCGTTTTTTTTAATTTGGCTAAAGGCATAAATTAACGAAGGGATATTTTTTCGTTTAAACATTGATCCAACATGCAAAATATAGTTGCCGGGTTTTAAAGAAAATGATTGTAGCAGTTGCCCGTTATCATTATCAGTCGACGTATTTAGTGTTTTTGGCCCTTCGGGTATAACAATTAATTTATCATTTGGTAAATGTGTATAATGGTTAATTTGCTTTTTTGACCACGCGGTTGGTGTAATTATAAAGACCGATTTTTTAGCAGCGGGTATGGCTGTTTTTTTATAAAGCCATAGCCAGATCTTTCCATAATTCTCGGGTTTTTCAAAAAAAAAAGCGTCATGAAAAACCGGGATAGTTTTATATCCCAAATGTATCAATGGTACAAAGTTATCGGTACAGAAAACTATATCGGCGCTTTTAAAAAATGCTTTTAGCGGTAACACCAATTGCTTCCATAATTGGTACCTACAGTGTTCAATCAGCTTAAAAACTTTGATATTACCGGTATAAACCGGGATGCTGGTATCTAAAAAATGAAAACGGATATTGGTATCATCAATGCTTTTAAACTCCTTACATAATTCTTCCAGGTAGGTTTTGGTGCCGGTTTTAGCCACCCGAAGATCGCGCACATCTACTACTATGGTTAATGGTTTTGCCATAGTTAAACAGTTTCCCTGCTTTTAATGAGTTTTGCCGGTACGCCCGCAATTATTGAATTTGCCGGAAATGATTTATTTACCACACTGCCAGCTGCCACTACACATCCATCGCCAATGGTTACACCGGCCAGTATAGTTACGCCACCGCCCAGCCAGCAATTATTGCCTATTACTACAGCTTGTTTAGTTACGCTTTGCTCTTTTATGGTTAATTGCAAATCCGAAAAGTTGTGATTTTCTGAAAATATCTGGATGTTGGGCCCTGTAATAACATCGTCGCCAACGGTAATACCGCCTTGCCCTGCCAGGAAAGCACGTGCCCCGATGCCTGTTCTGTCGCCAATGATAATGCCGGTGCCTTTATGTGCTATAATGCCGGTGCAAAATAATATACAATCGCGCGCTATAGAAACATTATCGCCCAATGTTATACCATTTGTTGAAAGCGCATTTATACTAACATTATCATCTAATATTAAATTTTTACCAGCACTTACCTGGTAACCATGCCGCACCTTTACATGAGTG
Source organism: Mucilaginibacter sp. (assembly GCA_014376655.1). Classification (GTDB taxonomy): domain Bacteria; phylum Bacteroidota; class Bacteroidia; order Sphingobacteriales; family Sphingobacteriaceae; genus Mucilaginibacter. The sequence goes on from JACMRC010000028.1 coordinate 1,742, forward strand.
CCGACAAAAACCAACCCATGTGATTTTTTTAAAAATGGTTTTAGAAACAACCCTCTTAATAACTGGAAAAACCTAACCCAGGCCACGCTAAAAAGATCGCGGCTGGAGTGTATAGCCTCCCATTTATAGTTTGGGTCGTTTTTTAATTTCCTGATCAGCTTTTCAATCATTAGGTACTGGTTGTAACTGCTCCTTTTGGGGTTGCATAATAATACTTATAAACAAGCCTGATAAAAACCAGTTCATGTATGAAAGGTAGGATGACGATTCTACTTCTGATGTTAGTAAAGGAATAAAAAAGCTTATTTTTATTAATAAAACAGCCATGCATACCTGTCGTTCTTTCCCTTGCAGATTGTTAAGCCATTTTAAGCCTGTTTTAATAAACATTATATAAATGGCTAAGTATAAAAGTAATGCAATTATGCCAGCTTGTACGCCAATAATAATAAATTGATTTTCGCCGCCTATATTTTCGCCCAATGTACCTGCAACCCGGCCTGATGTACCCAGCCCTAATCCAAGGGGGCTTTGTATCATGGCCATTATGCCCTCTGCCCATTGTACCAGGTGGCCAACGCTTGATGGATTACTAAAATCAAGTGTATTTATAATAACTTCAAGTATGCCGGTATGGTTGTTTTCGAACTGACTAAATAAATAAATAAGATAAGCAACGCATAATGCAATGCCTGCGTGTACGGTGCGGGTTATAGTTTTTTTATGGGTAAGCAATGCGTATATATATATAACCAGAAAATAGCTGGCCAACGGGGCGCGCGAAAAAGAAAAAATGATAGATAAAAAAGTTGCGCCTAAAGCTAACCAACCTATACTATTAGCTTTAAATTTATTATCATCCCTGGTAAATAATGCAATTATAACTGATAGCGCCAATAGCGTAGCCGCAGCATGTTCAAGCGGGTTTGCAAAAAAACTGGCAAAACGGCGATAGCCACCTTCTGATTCAAAAGTGGTGCTAAGGCCAAACATACCGGCGGGTTCAATATTAAAAAAGTAATAACAATAATCGGCAAAGCCGGTATAAATTTGTAATTGTTGTTGCATTAATATTTCGACCGCTAATACTGCTCCGGCTGCAATAGTTAACAATACAATGTAGTTAAAATACTTATTGATGTAGATGGTTTTGGGGTCAAACAACCGCCCGGTAAAATATACTATGATATAAAACGAAGTGCTTTTAAAGGCAAGCAGCCTTTCAACAAAACTATGCTCGCCTATGGGTAAAATGGCATAAATAAATGTATATACCAGGAAACCGAAGATAGCATAGTCCACTAAATGAAACCGGGGCCTGTGCTTTAATGATACCACGTTTAATATCAGCACGCAAAATATAAGGATCTCTTTAAAAAACTGGAATACAGGGATGATGCTTTTTAACCCCACCATAAAACTGACAGACATTGCAGTTGTATATATGGATAAGCCAAAAATTAAAAATATAAGCACGCCCTCGCCCTTGCCTCTGTAGACCTCTCTTAATGCCACAATAAAAGACGTAAGAAAAACGAGTGGGAAAATTAACATACTATGTGCTGATTTTATTTAAAGGCCAAATTAAGTTTTTTGGCGTAAAAAGACCTTCATTTAGCCCTTTAACTAAAAAGCCTGCTTTTTCATTGCGTCCCCTTAATTTAAAATATCCCCATAAGGCACTGTAATATAACAAACCGCCTATTACATAAATTGGATAAAATATAGGGTTGCCATACCTGCGCAAAAACCAAATGCGGTTACGGGTAATGTAGTAATGAATTATCGGGCTTAAAAAACCTTCTTTCTTTTCTACTTTGGCAGACACGCCGGCTTCGTGGTATAGTTTCCCTGATGGCAGATAATGAAGTTCAAAACCTAAACCGCACAACCTGTAAGATAATTCTACATCCTCATAGTATAAAAAGAATTGTTTATTAAACAATCCGCTTTTTACTAATGCCGAATTACGGATAAGCATACAACAGCCGGTTACCCATTTGGCGTTTTCATAATCGGGATTTTCGGCCGGGAGTGTTTTATCAGAATAAGTTAATCCCAGCAATTGGTTAAAGCCACCTTTGCCGTTCCATATTTTGGTTTTATCATGCAGCCAATATATTGCAGGTTGTACAGCCGCCGCGTTGGGGTGGTTGTTTAAATGTATGCTGAGTTTTGAAACAATATCTTCATCAACCAGGGTATCCGTATTCATTACTAATGAATAGGTATACCCATTTTCTATACTGTAAATTAAGCCTCGGTTGTTCCCTTCGGCAAAACCAAGGTTATCTTTATTTTCAATATATATAAGTTGCGGAAATTGGGCTTTTAATAATACTACAGAATTATCAGTCGACCCATTATCAGCTATAATAATATCAAACAAGCCTTCATCGCAATATTGCTTTACGGATGTAATGCAATTGGCCGTATGCACCGGCGTGTTCCAATTGAGTAATATTAATGCAACCGGCTTAGCCATGGTGAATAGCAGGTTTTTTTATAAGATACTCTGATATAATTAAAGCACAAGTTTCTACAATTAAAGTAAATGCACCTATATATATATAGTTGTTTGAGCCCGATATCAGGAAGGCGATAGCAGTGGCAATTATTAATAAAATTGAAGATATCCTAAACAGGTAAACAGTATTGTTTTTTAAAAGCAGGTCAAGCATATTTATAACATTAAGGGCCGATATAACCGGTACAAATGCCATTACCCTTAAAAGCATTATAGCGTTTGCATCATGCTTTTTAGATAAGGTAAACACTATAAAATCAGCCAGTATAAATATAAGTATCGCTCCGCCAAAAAATACACCGGCTAAAAGGTATTTGGTTTTTCTGCGGTAAACAATCCACAGGCCCAGGCTTTCTTTGTATAAATGCACTGCTTTTGGGTAAAATGCATTGGCAATTGTATTTATCAGATTTCTGCATTGCCCCATAATCCTGTCACATAAAGAATAGGCTCCCAATAAATCAGACCCTCCCCATTTTAAAGCAAATATTATGATGGATTGCTGCAGGTTGGCCGATATATTGTTTACTGTTAAATAAAAATTATCCTTGCCAATTTTTAGTAGTTCGGCCTTCTGTGGAAATAAAAGTTGTAGCTTAAAACGGGTGGTTATATATATTAACAAGCCTAAATAAGTTATAACATTGCCCATCCCCAAAATAAAGTTAACCCAGGGCGCCTCGGCAGGGCTTTTTATAAAAAGCAATATGGCTACAAGGGCAGCAATGTTTGCCACCAGGTTATATATGTTAAATGTCTTTATCTTTTCGGTACCTATAAAAAAACATAATGGGTTAAATACTTCGGCTAAAACAATTGGTGCAGATAGCAAAATATAAAAATAGGAGGATACATGGAACCAATAAAGTGCAAATAACCCAATACAAAATAAGCCGAAAATTAACACCCTGATCGATAATGTATTACATATTACTTCGCTCAGCTTTTTAATGTCGGCAATGTTGTAAGCGGTATCCCTCACACCTGATTGCCCCGTGCCATAATTAATAATAGTACCGGCAAGGGTAGAAAACCGGTAAGCCACCATTATCAACCCAAAACCTTCAAGACCAACACTGCCTGTTATTATACGGATTGTAACAACCAGCAGCAATAAATTAGATATCTGTATGCTGCTTAAATTGAAGAAGTTGGAAAGTATATTTGTAGCCCTTAACCTTTTATAAGAGCCAATTAGGCGTTGTTTCAAATTTTACAGTTTATTTCTACAACAAATTTAACTTATTATGAGTAGTAGCACAAATTAGATTTGGCAAGGACGCTAAGCTGTTTTAATCATCCAAAATGCTCCTGGTTCACGGCCAGGCTGGGTGCTGAAAACCGGGTTTTTAGCTACAAACTCTTTATAGTTATGATGGGTAAGATAATTTAAAGCACCTATTATTTTAAATTTATTGTTGAACGTTAAAAACGCCTCTAACAAATATTGTTCGTTCCAAAACCTATGCTCATATATCCAGTCGCTCAAATAATCCTTGGGCATATGGATGTCATGTATTTGGATAATTACGCCCGGTTTAAGTATAGGTAAGATCTCAAGGTATTCAAACAACACATCGCCCTGCGGCCTTATCATATGGGTAGAGTCAATAAACAATATATCATTAGCTTCCAATTGTTCAAAAAATGATTTATCAATAGTTTCAACTCTTTTTCGGATCACATCTACCTCCAATTTTTCAAGCCATGGTTGTTCATAGGGTTCAACGCAAGCGTATTTACAGCTATAACCCGTGTCCTCTGCTTTATTTTGGGCAAAAGCGTTTTGTGCTATAAGGGTGGAGTAGCCGCTGCCTATTTCAATTATTTGTTTTGGTTTAAAATGCCGTATTATACTGTAATAATATTCGGCATCAGCAGCTTCATAAAAACCGTTATTATAATAATATTCGCCGTCAGCTCGTTTTTCAACCGGGAATTTAAGTAGTTCATCATTATAATTAAACTTTGATAATAGGGCTAATTGTTCAGCAGTATTTAAATCTATTCCCGGTAAGTCTCTGTCCTCTCTTAATGATTTTACTAAATGCTTTTTGGGGTTAATTAATGGTTCATAATAATGGTCAATAATCGGCAACATACCTACCTGCATAAATATCTTTTCGTCCAAAAAACTAATGCCCACTTTCCTTATTAATTTAAGCCATAGTGCCGCCAAAAAGGTAAAAGGGAAGCCTATGAAAATGATGGGTTTAATAATAAGTTTTAAAATCCTGTTTAGCGTCATTTTTATATAGTAATACTTTGGCAAAAGTAGTTTAATTGCGGGCAATTGGGTATCATACGTTGTATAATTATTATCTTCGCAAATCAAATAATTTAATCTAATGAATCTTCTAAACCCAGCTATTAAAGATCTTAAACAATTTGGTAAGGATAAACATGAGGAATACATTAACTCAGAACCATTCCCAAGTATTGTAATTGACGATTTTTTTAATGAAGCGTTTTTAAGCAAGATCGCTGATGATTTCCCGGATCTGGCAAAACAGCAGGATATAAAAGTTTACGATAACCAAAATGAAAAAAAATACGAAGCTAAAGGCGAAAAACACTTTAGTGACGATACCAAACTACTTGCCCATTTTTTAAATTCGCAACCCATATTAGAGTTCTTGCAGGAGCTTACCGGCATTAAAGAAACATTAGTGTCTGACCCTTATTTTGTTGGTGGGGGGTATCATGAAATTAAGCCGGGAGGTTTATTAAAGGTACATGCCGATTTTAATAAACATGAATTATTTAAGCTTGACCGCAGGATTAACTTACTGGTTTATTTAAATAAAGACTGGGAAGAAAATTACGGCGGCCATTTTGAGTTATGGGATAAAAATATGACTAAGGCTTATAAAAAAGTGCTTCCTGTATTTAACAGGATAGCGATTTTTTCGACGACTGATTTTTCTTACCATGGGCACCCAAATGCGTTAACCTGCCCGCCCGACCGTAGTCGAAAATCATTGGCTTTATATTACTATAGTAACGGAAGGCCTAAAAGCGAAATAAGCGCTACACCCCATGCTACAATTTTTGTGGATAGGAAAGGCATTAAAGATGATACCGAGCAAGAGCCGGTAACCGCGAAAGATATTGTGCGCGGACTTACACCTCCGTTTATATATAATACCATAAAACGATTAGCCAAAAAAGGTGAATAACCTTTTACTATAACTGTAGTATTATTAAATAATTGAACATATTTGCAGTCGAGATAAATATATATAAATGAATAACATTATAGTTTTTGGTGCTTCGGGCCAATTAGGGCAATGCATTAAAAATGTAGCCGCTTTAAAAGGAGTAACCAGTGTTGTTTTCCCGCCCGAGTCTGAAGCAAATATTTTGGATGTTGATGGTTTGGATAAATTGTTTGCCCAGTATAAGCCAACCCACGCAATTAACTGCGCTGCTTATACCGCAGTAGATAAAGCTGAGGATGATAGCGAGTTGGCA
>JACMRC010000029.1 GCA_014376655.1 Mucilaginibacter sp.
ACCAACGTTTTTAGAAACATTAGAAAAGGCCTACACGGAATGGGCCGAAACCAAACCGGCAAAGCTTGATGTTGTTGAAGGCGATAGCTGCGAAGTTGGCGGGGATTGTTAAAACCCCACCCCATCCCCTTTCAGAGGGCGAGGGGCTTTTGAATAAAATATTTACGAGTAAACCCTTCAAGTCCCCTACTTTGGAGAGGATTTAGGAGAGGTCCCTATCATTCGGGTTCAATATATACTCAAAATCCTCATATCCGTTATGGAAATGAAACTTTAACCTTGATTTAGGCACTTCAATATCTAATGATAGCGCCGCCAATGTTTCTGGCAGGATATCGCGGATCAGTTTAAGGTCGGTAACGTGTGGCATTTCTACATAAATACCATCATCCAAAGGTTTAATATCCCACCCCGGCAGGTTAGCATTTTGTAATATGTACAGCCATTTTTGTTGATATGCGCTCATAACAAGTTCTCCTATACCACTATTAAGCAATAAGCAAGCCAAATGATTTTATTATCAACACACTATTTTTTGACTTTGCCGTAACATAAACTACTGTACATTTGTCTTATTAATCAAATGATTAATAAACGTGCTTAGCAAACAAGTTTATTAACTTTTTGTATAATATAGTCAGGAAATATCTTGCATAAGTAATACCTTTGCCCTATTAATGGATACCGAAATACAATCAGCTCCTCAACTTAAAAAAAAGGCCCCCAAACCCAAAGGTAAGATTGCCACTTTTTTTGTAAGTCTTTATAACATCCACAAGTTCATTCTCCGGTTTTTTAGGGAAGCTTTTGTACAACCTTTCGAGTTTAAAGAAATTGTAAGGCAGTGTTATGAAGTTGGTGTACGTTCTTTCACCTTAATATCATTAACCGGGTTTATTGTAGGTTTAATATTTACCAAACAATCGCGCCCTTCGTTAGGTCAGTTTGGTGCTACTTCATGGTTGCCATCATTAGTGTCAATAGCCATAATGCGTGCCCTGGCACCGCTGGTAACAGCGCTGATAGCGGCAGGTAAAGTAGGTTCAAGCATAGGTGCCGAGTTAGGCTCCATGCGTGTAACCGAGCAGATTGATGCCATGGAGGTATCGGGCACCAAACCGTTTAAGTTTTTGGTTTGTACCCGCGTAATAGCTACCACGTTAACTATACCCATACTTGCAACGTATACTGGTTTTATAGCCATATTGGGCGGTTATGTTAACGTTGCCACAAACGAGGGCACCAGCTACAGCACATACATGCAGCAGGTGTTTGATCCACTGTCGTTTACAGATTTTACAGCATCATTGGTAAAATCAATTGTATTTGGGTTTACTATTGGTATTGTGGGTAGTTACCAGGGTTATTACTCAACCAAAGGAACAGAAGGTGTTGGTAAAGCGGCAAACGGCGCGGTAGTAACGGCCATGTTTTTAATATTTATTGAAGAAATTGTTATAGTGCAGATAACCAGCTGGTTTCGCTAATTATAAATTATGGATAAGCCAAAGGCACCTATTGATTACAATAACGCGGTTATAACCATTAAGGGATTAGAAAAATCTTTTGATGATTATGATGTATTGCGCGGTATTGACCTGCAGCTTTTCCAGGGCGAGAACCTGGTTGTCTTGGGCCGATCAGGTACCGGTAAATCTGTATTGATAAAAATCATTTCAGGTTTATTAGAGACTGATAGAGGCACTATAGAAGTATTGGGCCAGGATATTAACAGGATCTCTGATAAAGAACTACAGGAACTGCGCATCCGCATAGGTTTCTCGTTCCAAAACAGCGCTTTGTACGATAGTATGACCGTACGTAAAAACCTTGAGTTCCCGTTGGTACGTAACCGTAAAGGCATTACCAAACACGAAATAGACGAGGCGGTTGAAAGCGTATTAGACGCGGTGGGGTTAAGCCAAACCATTAACCAAATGCCATCCGAATTGTCGGGCGGTCAGCGTAAACGGATCGGTATTGCGCGTACGTTGATACTAAACCCCGAGATCATGCTGTATGACGAACCTACAGCCGGACTTGACCCAATTACCTGCATTGAAATTAACGAGCTGATAAACGAGGTTCAGCAAAAATACAAGACATCATCCATCATCATCACACACGATTTAACCTGCGCCAAACAAACCGGCGACCGTATAGCTATGCTGTTAGACGGCCAGTTTCAGCGCCAGGGTACTTTCGACGAGGTTTTTGACACGAAGGACGAACGGGTAAAACCATTTTTTGATTACAATTTTATAAGATAGATTTACACAGCATTACAATATAATGGATAAAACAGAAAATAAACGGGGGATAATAGTGGGACTGTTCCTGGCCGTAGGCCTGGTGGTTTTTATTGTCGGCGTTTTTACATTGGGTAACCAATCAAAAAGCTTCTCTAAAAGCATACATATCAGTGCCGTATTTGATGACGTATCGGGTTTAAAAACGGGTAACAGCGTTTGGTTCTCGGGCGTTAAAGTGGGTAGCATCAGCAAGATCCATTTCATTGGCCCGGGCCAGGTTGATGTACGCATGAGTGTAGACGAAGCCAGCCAGCAATATGTACACCGCAATGCCGGCGTTCACATTGGGTCTGACGGTTTGATAGGCAACAAGATCATTGTAATTGATGGAGGTAGCCCGCAAGCCCCTATTATACAGGATGGTGACGTTTTACAAACCGAAAAAATAACATCAACCGATGATATGTTGAAGGTATTGCAACAAAACAATCAAAACTTACTATCAATAACCGGCGATTTTAAATTATTAAGTCGTAAAATATTACAAGGCAAAGGCACCGTAGGTACTTTAATGGCCGATAGCGCAGTTGGTAACCAGTTTAGAAATGCGATGAGCAATTTCGAACGCACCAGCGCAACAGCGGCCCGCTTAGCTGCTAACCTGGAACATTTTAGTGCTAAAATGAACTCAAAAGGCGGCCTTGCAGATAAAATGTTGACTGATACTGCTACGTTCCATACTATACAGGCAGCGGCTAACCAGCTTAAAGAAGCAGCGGCTAACACTACAGCGGCCACCAGCAACTTAAAAACAGCCAGCGACAAGTTTAACCGCACAGATAACGCGGTAGGCGTTTTATTAAACGACCCTAAAGCGGCGGCACAGATCCAAAGCACTTTACAAAATCTGCAGGCCGGCTCTATCAAATTAAATGATGACCTGGAAGCAGCACAGCATAACTTTTTCTTAAAAGGTTTCTTTAAGGATAGAGCTAAAGCAAAAGCTGATAGTATAAAGAAGGCTAATAAACAATAACTTCCCCAGTTGTCATTTCGACGAGGAACGAGGAGAAATTTTATACGTGCAGCAAGTAGCACGGCGTATAAGATTTCTCACTACGTTTCAAAAAGACACGCTTGG
>JACMRC010000259.1 GCA_014376655.1 Mucilaginibacter sp.
GTTAGGTCATCACCAGGAAAAATAAGTTGATTATTTTCTCAAAAGGTTGAAGCTACCTTTAACGGTTGATGGCTCTTGTTTGCCATCCTTATTCATCATAACCGTAGTAAACGTACCCTTAGTAAGTACACTATCCTGCATATAATTGGTTAAGCTGATTTTATTTACTTCGCCCTCACCAGGGGTTTTTGCTAAAGTATACTCTACTGACTGTTTACCGCTATTAAACAACAGCTGGCTACCGGCTACAGTATTGGTAAGATTGGCCGATGCAACACCCGGCGAGCTAATGCCAAAACTGATTGTATGTTGCTTATTTATAGCGGTAATGCCGAAGTATTTATTACTGTCGATATTTACATTGATAAAGGCTATGGAATCTTTAGCGGCATCGAACTTATAAGTTGAGTCGCCCATGGTTACATTAAGCGAGCCGCTAACCGCAAGGAAATTACCCGACGTATTACTGGTATCGGCCTTAACAGCAACAGTTTTTTCTACAGGTAAATCAACCGACTCATCTTTCTGGCAGGATATTATCGCTACCGAAAAAAGTAAGGCAATTAAGATAAAACGCAAAAAACGCATAGGCTTTACAGACTTTATATATAAAGATACGAAAGTAAGCCCAATACAGCTGCACCGGATGTGATTTAACAAAATTTAACTAAAAGTTTATAATGCCATTGGTTTATCACATCCTAATCCATTATAACACATTGCGCTACCCGTTAACACATTATATCACATCAAATCACGCAGTTATCGCATTAAATCACGCAGTAATTCCATTAAATCACATTGTAATTCCATTAAATCACGCAAAATCACACACCATGAAATTTTTCAAAAAAAAAGAACCGCTGGTTAAGTTAATAGAAAGTTACTTTACCTCGGTAGATGACATCCCGCCAGGTAAAAAACCTGAGCCTCCTACCCTGGCCGGCCTGGCTTTGCATTTAGGATTTAACAGCAAAGAGGATCTCGACATTTACGAACAAAGGGGCAGATTTAAATTTGTTATAAAACAAGCCCGTTTAAGGGTAATGACCTATTACGAAAGCCGGTTGTATGCGCCTAACCCTACCGGTGCCATGTTTGCTTTAAAAAATATGGGCTGGGATATAAACGCTAAAACTGATACCAATCCGCAAAGCATACAATCTATTAAGGTAAACCTAATAGAAACCGGCCCGCCGCCTGCTTCGTCCGAGAAGGAAGTACAACTATAATACTATAACCAATGGCAAGAAATCATGAAGCGTCAGTTTTGTTTAGGCGCAACTATGTATCAACCGCACATGTTGTCATCAATCAAGGCGGCACCAGTTCGGGCAAAACTTATGCTATAGAGCAGGTGCTGTTTTGCCTGGCCTGCGAGAAAGACAAACAGGTAATAACCGTAGTTGGGCAGGATATACCCAACCTTAAAGCAGGTGCTTTGCGCGATGCTTTAACCATTTACAACAAATCAAGCCAGTTAAAAAGGCTGGTAAAAAACTTTAACAAAACCGACAGGATATTTGAATTTCACAATGGATCACTTATTGAGTATAAAAGTTACGGCTCTGCGCAGGACGCGAAATCTGGCAAACGCGATTATCTTTTTATTAATGAGGCAAATGGTATTGAATGGAATATTTATACCGAACTGGCACTGCGTACGCGGACGAAGATCTTTCTGGATTATAACCCCAATTCGGAGTTTTGGGTTCACAATAACTTAATTGGTAAGCCCGGTGTAGAACTTATTATATCAGACCATAGGCATAATCCTTTCCTTGAAGAAAGCATGGGTGCCAAAATTGAGGATATAAAAGATGAGGACCCCGAACGCTGGAAAGTTTACGCGCGTGGCCTTACCGGCAGGGTAACCGGCCTGGTGTTTAACAATTGGTTTATTTGCGACGCTATACCACACGATGCTACGCGCATAGCCGTTGGGTTAGACTTTGGTTTTACTAACGACCAAACCGGCTGTATTGAGGTATACCGCCAAAACGGCGAGCTATGGATTGACGAGTTGTTTTACGAAACCGGCCTAACCAATAAAGACGTAGCCGATAAACTAACTACAGCCGGTGTTAAAAAAAGCACCGAGATAATTGCCGATAGCGCCGAGCCAAAATCCATTGAAGAATTGAACCGCCTGGGTTGGTATGTTAAAGGCGCTAAGAAAGGTGCGGATAGTATTAACAACTCGATAGATATATTGAAGCGTTACAAGTGGAACATTACCCGGCGCAGCATTAATCTTAAA
>JACMRC010000260.1 GCA_014376655.1 Mucilaginibacter sp.
TGCTGTTTATTGAGAAAGCCGTACCCGGCGATATTGCCGACGTGCAGGTTTACCGCAGTAAAAAAAGCTTTGGCGAAGCCAAGATCATCAACATAAAAAAACCGAGCGAACATAGGGTAACTCCGTTTTGCGAGCACTTTGGCACCTGCGGCGGCTGCAAATGGCAGCACATGACCTACAGTGCGCAGCTGCAATTCAAACAAAAATCGGTAGCCGATGCGTTGGGCCGTTTGGGCAAGATAGATGTAACCGGCATTATGCCGATAGTGCCATCGCCTGCCGACAGGTATTACCGTAATAAGCTGGAGTTTACTTTCAGCAACAAGCGTTGGTTGTATGACGGCGAGAGCCGCGATGATGAAGCATTAAATATGAATGCGCTGGGCTTTCACATCCCCGGCCGTTTTGATAAGATATTGGATGTTCATCACTGCTACCTGCAGGCCGACCCAAGTAATGACCTCCGTAATAAAATAGACGATTTTGCCAAAGCCAATGGTTATACCTATTACGATATCCGTAACCATGTCGGCAATTTGCGCAACCTGATTATCCGCACCTCGTCAACCGGCGAGCTGATGGTAATTGTTGTTTTCGCATACGCGGATGAGGACGGAGTAAACAAACTGATGAGTTTTGTTGAAGCCGAGTTCCCGGAGATAACATCATTACTCTACATCCTTAACGAAAAGAAAAACGACACTATTTTTGACCAGGACGTATTTGCGTGGAAAGGCCCGGAGTATATACATGAAGAAATGCTTGGTATTAAGTTCCGTATTGGTCCAAAATCATTTTATCAAACCAATAGTATCCAGGCCCTGCGCCTGTACGAAATAACCCGCGATTTCGCCGAATTTAAAGGCGATGAACTGGTTTATGACCTTTACACGGGTGCCGGCACTATTGCCAACTTTGTAGCCGCTAATGTAAAAGAAGTTGTAGGTGTTGAGTATGTGCCAAGCGCTATCGAGGATGCGAAAATAAACAGCGCCATCAACAATATCACCAATACCAAGTTTTATGCGGGTGATATGAAAGATGTGCTATCTGTCGAGTTTGTGGCCGAGCATGGCAAGCCCGATGTGATTATAACTGATCCACCGCGCGCCGGTATGCACGCGGATGTAGTAGCAAGGCTGATGGAGATAGAAGCCGAAAAGATCGTTTACGTAAGCTGTAACGCTGCCACACAGGCACGCGATTTGTTGGTATTAAAAGAAAAATACGACACGGTTAAAATACAGCCGGTAGATATGTTCCCGCATACACAGCATGTGGAGAATGTGGTTCTTTTAAGAATCAAGAGTTGAGAATATAGAAGCAAGAAAAGAGAATAATACTATGGAACCGGAAGAATTGCTTAATGAGAACCGTGGCGAACAGCCAAAGCCTACGGCTGATAGTCCGTTGCTTAGTTTGCGTCGCGACTTGAAAATGTTTGGCGAATCTATCCGCGAAGTAGCGGTGGAGATAATGGTAGAGGGATTGTCTAAGTATCCCATCTTCGTAGCGCACCAGCATGAACTAAAGTTGGGCGAAGTAATATTGGACCGCTTCGAGTTGGGTACCGAATGGAGTATCCACGCCTCAACCATGGAAGAGTTTTTAGAAGTAGGGGTAATAAAACCCGAACTAAAGCAACGCTTTATTGATACCTACAAAAGCGCCAAAGAATTTATGTGCGTGTTTGTAGTAGTGCCCGAAGGGGCGAACTTTGTGTTTGTGCCGTATGAGTGACCCTTTTTTGTCATTCTGAGCGATAGCGAAGAATCTTATACGCCATGCTTATCGCTCGTATAAGATTCCTCCCTCGTACCTCGGTTCGGAATGACAAGTCCTTGGTTTTAATTAAATTCTTTACTTTAGCATAAGCAAAGACAACAGATAATGCCAAATCAACCACTACTTATACTAAACAAACAGCAAATACAGCAAAAGGTAGACCGCATAGCTTACCAGATACTGGAAGATAATTTCGACGAAAAAGAAATCATCATTGCCGGGATGCTGCCGCGTGGTGGTTTTTTAGCTGCGCGATTAAAAAAAGTACTGGACGAGATAGCTCCGTTTAAAAGTACACTGCTTACTATCGACCTGGATAGGTTTAGCAGCAGCCTTAATGCCAAGGTTGATTTCGATATAGAGATCTGTAACGATAAGGTGGTTATTTTGGTGGATGATGTACTCAATAGCGGTAAATCATTAGCATATGGCTTTGGTGTTTTTCTTGATGTACCGCTAAAAAAATTGCGTACTGTGGTATTAGTTGATCGTAACCATAAAAGCTTCCCGGTTAGTACCGATTATTCCGGCATCGCATTATCAACCATTATTAAAGAACATATTGATGTTGTACTGAGTGAGACGTGTGAAGAGGATGCTGTTTATTTGAGGTAGAATTATTAAATTTGTTTATAGGAGAGATAAAGACATGTCGATAGCTGAAATAGAACAAACTAAATCAAATTTGATTGCCTGGATAGAACAACTTTCAGATACAAATATGTTGTTTATTTTAGAGAGCCTGAAAAACTCTAAAACGAGCGGAGATTGGTGGGATGATCTTTCAGAAGCCCAAAAAGCTCATATTAATGAAGGTATAGCTGATGTTAGAGCTGGTCGCGTTGTTACCTCAGAAGAATTTTGGGATAAATTGAAAAATGCCTGAAGGTACTTTGCCAGTTTTTTATTCTGATCGGGCAGTCCGTGATTCGGTAAATATTAAAAACTTCATACTTATCAGATTTACTCAAAGAGAAGTTGAGAACTTTTATAAGTTGTTAACCAACTTTGAAAAAACTGTCACAAACTTCCCGGAAATTTATCCCGAGAATTCCACAAATCAAAATAATAGGCGGGCGGTTTTAAGTAAACAATTATCAGTTTTTTACGAGGTCTATAATGATCAGATATCAGTATTAGGGGTAGTTGATAATCGCATGGGGTATGATAAATGGCCCCGATAAATAATATTCGATTTTTTTAATCCTCCCCGAAGGATTTCTTTTCCATGATCGTCTTATACACTATAAACGATCACAAAATGAAAAATAACCTTCTTGTCGCCCTGCTTTATTTGTCACTGTGGACAGTGGCTTGTACAAAAACCACAACCCAACCTGATGGTACAACCGATACCAACACAAATACCAGCACCAACACTAATACCGGCACCAACACGGGTACCAACACTGCAACAGTACCCGATGTTTATAAGAAAATTTATGGTGCTACCAGCATTACGTCGGATGGTACGTATATCTATATAAAAACCTCCGGTACGCCAGATCATAAAAGCGCTTACTATGCAACCGGCAATAGCCTTTACGAAAGCTATAGCGGTACAACTTTTGGCGGTAATACCTTTAATAAAAATCCAAATAGCATAGCTACACAAAACTATACTTTCAAAATACCTGTTAACCCACAGGTGGCCGGTACGCATTCGGCAACTAACCTGGGTGCTATAGGCGTTTCATTAAATGGTGTTCCGTTTTTTAACCAATATGCCGGGCCTAACCAGCCATTAACTAACGAGGTTGTATCGTTCGACCAATGGTGGGGCCATCCATCGCCAACAAGCGAGTATCATTACCATGTGGAGCCTTTATACTTAACTACAGTTAAAGCTACTAAATCATCATTATTAGGCTTCTTGCTGGATGGTTTCCCGGTGTATGGGCCAA
>JACMRC010000261.1 GCA_014376655.1 Mucilaginibacter sp.
CCGAGGATTGCACTTGTAAAAAAATGGCCTACGGTTTAAATTATATTAAGAACAACAAAACCCTGGTAAAATTTGGTGCCGTCGCCAAAGATGCTTTGAAAAAAGCTGATGTAGATAAGGACGTTTTTTATGCTGATTTCAGTTTCGACCAGGTGATGCAGATTGTTAAGAAAAACAAAATTGTTTACCAGGAGATCTCGAAGTTCCCAGCGGTTAAGCGCGACTTGTCGATGCTGATTGATAAGTCAGTTTCGTTTGGTCAGTTAAAACAAATTGCCCAGCGTACCGAGCGCAAGCTATTAAAAGACGTAACCGTATTTGATGTTTACGAAGGCGACAAATTGCCTGCCGGTAAAAAATCGTACGCATTGAGTTTCATTATCCAGGATGCCGAAAAAACTTTAACTGATAAAACGATTGATGCCATCATGCAAAAATTAATTTATAACTTAGAGAAGGAAGCGGGAGCGGAGATTAGGAAATAATTAATGAATGAATTATTGAATTACTGATTTGTCAGTGCAAAAATTTAATAAGTCATTAATTCAATAAATCATTAATTCGATAATTAAAATACATGTCATCAACTGCAAATCAACTTAACGATGTACTCGATAAAACCCAAAGGTTGATCGAGCTTTGCAGTGCTTTGCAGGAAGAGAACGACTTGTTAAAATTGGATAATGACACGCTTATTGTTGCGCTAAACGCCAGCAAAAACAAGACAAAGGAGTTGGACGAAAAGATGCGCGCGGTGAAGCTGGCAAAATCTTTTTCAGAAACAAATGAAAAAAGTGTTGACATTAAGCAAAAAATTAACGAATTTGTGCAAGAAATAGATAAGTGCATTGTATTGCTGAAAAAGTAATACATAAAGTGAACAAGCTCAAATGGGAGAAATCTCAATAAAAATAAATATTGCTGACCGGGTTTACCCTTTAAAGGTAAACATGGAAGAGGAAGAAATAATACGTAGGGCAGCGAAGTTGATAAACGACCGTATAAAAGAATATCAAGAAAATTACGCGGTTAGGGATAAACAAGATCTGTTGGCAATGAGTGTGTTGCATTACGCAACATCATCATTAAAAGCAGAGAAAAAAGTTACTGTCGAGGATTCGGAAGTAGCAGACAAGGTTTATCAGTTAGATAATTTGCTGACCGATTTTTTTTCAAAGTCGTAATAAACGTTCTTTAAAATACAAGCTAAAAGGTGAAAGCATAAAGCTTAAAGCAGCCAACAGAGGCGCTTTTAACTTGGTCTTTTAGCTTTAAGCTTAAAACAGAGCCAATTAAGATTTAACCGCGGTTGAATTTTATGTTTCACTATTAAAAACTTAACACTTCAATATCTACGGATCAGGAAGGCGTGCGTTACTCATTACAGTTTAACGGTAACCCATGATTCTAAAATATCTGTAACGAAGTTTTTAAAATACATGATACATAAAGTTTAGTCGCGGTTTTTTTATTACATATACATTTTATAAACCTTTAAATAATGAACATTTTATACATAATAATCGGGCTGCTTGCGGGCATTCCCACCGGCATTGTCGTAGGGCGTTTCCTGCTGCGCAAGCTGTTTAAAGACCAGGAAACTAACGCCCAAAACAAGGTGAAAAAGATCCTGAAGGATGCGGAGAATGATGCCGAGATCCTGAGAAAAAACAAATTATTAGAGGCTAAAGAACGCTTCTTACAAATGAAAGCCGAACATGAGCAGGAAGTAAACGCTAAGAATAACGAAGTTAACCAACGTGCAAATGAAGTTAAGCAGAAAGAGCAATCTTTCAATTCTAAATTAGAGAACCTTACCCGTAAGGAAGGCGAGTTAGATAAAGCGAAGCAAAACGTTGAGCGTCAATCAGACATTTTAGTTAAGAAGCAAGAAGAAGTTGACGTACTAAAAAATCAGCATGTTGAGCAACTGGAAACCATTGCAGGGTTATCTGCCGAAGATGCAAAGAACCAATTGATAGACAACCTGCGCGAAGATGCCCGCTCAAAAGCAATGGCACAGATCAAGGATATTGTTGACGAAGCAAAACTTACTGCTACCAAAGAAGCTAAGAAAATTGTTATCCAAACTATCCAGCGTACCGCTACTGAGGCAGCTATTGAAAACACGGTATCTATCTTCAATATAGAGAACGACGAGATAAAAGGCCGTATTATTGGTCGTGAGGGTCGTAACATTCGCGCGCTGGAAGCAGCTACCGGTATCGAAATAATTGTTGATGATACGCCGGAAGCTATTATCCTTTCAGGCTTTGACCCGGTACGCCGCGAGATAGCCCGTTTAGCTATGCACCGTTTGGTAACTGATGGCCGTATTCACCCGGCACGTATTGAAGAGATCGTAGCCAAAACAAAGAAACAAATAGAAGAAGAAATAGTAGAGATTGGCGAACGTACCGTAATTGATCTTGGTATCACCGGCTTGCACCCTGAGTTGATCCGTATGGTAGGCCGTATGCGCTACCGCTCGTCTTACGGACAAAACCTGTTACAACACTCGCGCGAGGTTGCTAACTTCTGCGCCACTATGGCTGCCGAATTAGGGCTTAACGTGAAGTTGGCTAAACGTGCAGGTTTACTACATGATATTGGTAAAGTGCCTGATGATAACCCGGAACTGCCACACGCTATTTTGGGTATGCAATTAGCCGAGAAATATAAAGAGCACCCGGAAGTGTGTAACGCTATTGGCGCTCACCACGACGAGATAGAAATGACTTCGATGTTATCGCCGATAATACAGGTTTGTGATGCTATCTCAGGTGCACGCCCGGGCGCACGCCGCGAGGTTGTGGAAGGTTACATCAAACGTTTGAAAGAGTTGGAAGAGTTGGCTATGTCATACCCTGGTGTCGAAAAAACATTCGCTATACAGGCCGGCCGCGAGTTGCGCGTTGTGGTTGAAAGCGAAAAAATAAGTGACGCACAATCAGAAATATTGGCTGCAGATATATCAAACCGCATCCAAACAGAAATGACCTATCCGGGCCAGATCAAAGTTACCGTTATCAGGGAAACCCGCGCGGTAGCGTTTGCTAAGTAATAACCTATTTGTCATTGCGAGGGACGAAGCAATCGCACGCTGCAAAGTTCGCGATTGCCACGCTCCACTCGCAATGACATTTTTATTTTCTATTGTTTGATAGGAATATGAGAAATCAAAAAATTCCGCAACGCCCTATTGATGCAATAATAGATCAATACGACAGCTTCCACCAAAAGCCGGCTAACCGTATTATTAATTATATCTGCGTACCGTTAATTGTATTTAGCGTGGTGGGTTTTGTATGGTCTTTGCCTTTCCCGCATTTAAACTTTTTGGGTGTATATAACGTGTATTTAAACTGGGCATCGTTTTTAATAGCGTTTACCATTTATTACTATCAGCGGTTATCGCCCATACTGTCATACATAATGCTGTTGCTATTATTCGCGTTAACCTTTGGTGTAATACAACTGCAAGCGTTTGATGGCAAAAACGGCTACCTTTTACCACAGTTCTGCATCTTCGTGTTTGTAATGGCTAATATTGGCCAGTTTATCGGCTACCGGATTGAAGGTAAAAAACCAACATTCTCTGACGAGTTTAAATTTATGTTGACCGGTCCTGTATGGTTGTTGAGTTTGGTGATGAAGAGGTTTAAAATCAAGTACTAAATCGGGTGTCATTCTGAGCATAGCGAAGAATCTTCTACACGCGAACGGTATACGTTTACCTATCAATCATATAAGATCCTTCGCTATCGCTCAGGATGACAAATAGAAAATAGGGCTGCTTACATATTCTTCCCCAACATATCCAAAGTATCCTGTGGGATATTCTCCAAATCAAGCACCAGGAAACCATCCAGCGAATCCGAAAACTTAGGGTCAATATTAAAACCGATGATCTTGGCGTTAAGCGCTATGTATTGGCGAAGCAGCACCGGCACTTTGATATGCTGCGTTTCTATCTGCGATATTAAATGATCAAGGCTTTTAAAGGTGTCCTCGCCCTCCATTAATATATCTGCATCAATACTTGAAAAATCAACCTTGAACTTTTTGCGGGGCTTAACAAACTGCGCCATTTCATGGTCGAAATGATTACGGTTAATGTAATCTACTATCAATGATTTTGAAAAGGTAGAAAACGAGTTACTAATACTAACCGGCCCTATCAAATATTGGTAGCGCGGGTTATCCATCAAATACTTCAAAATCCCTTTCCATAGTAAAAACAAAGGCAGTGCCTTTAACTGGTATTCTTTACGGACCCATGAGCGGCCAAGCTCCAGGCTTTTACGGAGTATTGGTGTTAGCTGCTCTTTTATCTTAAAGAGTTCGGCAATGTAAAAACCATCTTTGCCAAGGCTGTAAAATATCTCGTCGCCTAAACCAATGCGGTAGGCGCCTACTATCATTTTAGCTTCGTTATCCCAAATAAACAGGTGGTGGTAATAAATATCATACTCATCCAAATCGGTCGACTTGTTAGTACCCTCACCAATATCCCGGAAAGTAACCTCGCGCAACCGGCCTATTTCCCGTATAATGCTGGGGATGGCAGCGGTGGGCACAATAAATACTTCATAGTTCTTCTCGGTCCAAACGGTATAATTCTCGCGCAGGCCTTCAACCTCCTTCTCTAAAACTTCGGGAGTAATAGCCTTAACTATCTCCTGTTGAGTTTTTTTTATTTTGAAAAGATTACGTGGGTTAAAGATCTTTTTCTCCTCTTCCAACCCCGAGCCTAAAGCGTACGTACGCGCCCTTAAATAATTAAGCAGCTTAGCGCTGTTGTTATTGTTAGGTATATCGTCAAACTTAACGGACTTGCCAATGCGTAGCTTAATAGTTTGTCCCTGCTTATTAAAAAGCTCAGACGGTAGTTTGGCAGTACGCAGGGTAGGGTGGATCAGGCTCAGCAAATTAAATAATAAACCATTATTACCGTGGAAATAAATAGGCACTACCGGCACCTTTGCTTTGGCTATGATCTTGCCCACTACCGGGTGCCATAACCTGTCGGTAACCTCTTGTTTATCCAGCTTAAAGGTAGATACCTCGCCGGCCGGGAAAATGCCTATAGGTGTGCCATCGGCCAATAACTGTAAGGTGCTTTTTAAACCGCTTATGCTTGATGAATGTTCAATGTTCTCGAATGGGTTTACGGCTATAAAGTAATCGCTAAGATTAGGGATCTTTTTCAGGATAAAGTTGGCCATCAGCTTTGCATCGGGGCGGGCCATTAGCAGCATCTTCAAAAATACCAGCCCTTCAATACCGCCGTAAGGGTGGTTTGCTATCGCGATAAAGCTGCCGGTTGCGGGTATGTTCTTTAACTCCTTTTCGTCAAATTCAACCTCAACGCCGCAGCCTTTTAGTATAGCGTCTATAAATTCAATACCATGCTTGTGCTCTGCCTGCTCAAATAACTCGTTCACCTGGTTTATCTTCATCAGCTCCATCAGGAAGGAAGCCAGTCCCGGTAATTTTAGTCTGTCCAGCTTGGTAGCTTTGGCAAATTCTTCGGTAGTTATGATTTTCATTAGGTAAGCAAAGGTATAGCGATAAATATGTTCTAAATTTATTACTTTAATGGCGTATTTTAACCGGACAAATGATATCGCGCATAAAAAATTACCTTTCCATCACTAAAAAAGAATGGAACGGAATGGTGATCCTGCTCATCATCATCGCGGTAGTGTTGGCTACGCCGTATATTTATCAATATTTTCATTCAGATAAGGTTGTTGATTTTAAAGATTTCGGTAAAGATACATTGCTATTAAAGCAAGCAAAGGGGGGCGACGCAAACGATTATGACACCGGCAAACCTTTATCAGATGAAAAAATTTCTAAACCAACGCTCTTTGTTTTTAACCCCAATAACCTGCCTGCCGAGCAATGGAAACAACTCGGTCTGAGCGAGCGCCAGATAGCCACCATTAAACATTACGAAAGCAAAGGCGGCCACTTTAACCGCAGAGAAGACGTGCAGAAAATGTACAGCATTACTGCCGATGATTATAAACGCATATCGCCCTACATCAATATCCCCGACGAAGGCTATACATCTAACAAACTTGCTGTCGGCGAAACTGTCGAGTTAAATACTGCAGACTCAGCTAAACTTACCCGCGTTCATGGTATAGGCCCGGCTTTCGCGGAGCGGATAGTGGAGTATCGTAAACGGTTGGGTGGATTTTTAAATAAGGATCAGTTACAGGAAGTGTACGGGATAGACACCGCCAAGTTTGCCGGGATAAAGAACCAGGTAACCCTTAACACGGGGCATATCACCAAAATTAAGATCAACGAGGTAGATTTTGAAGGATTACGTAAGTTTCCTTATTTAACCAATAAACAAACTAACGCCATTATTCAATACCGTACCCAACACGGTAATTATACCGGTATTGCCGATATGAAAAACATTGCCATAATTGACGACATAATTTTGCGTAAAATTGAACCATATATAGTTTTTAAATGATAGAACAGCGAATAAAATCAGCCGTACGTGATATACCAGATTTCCCGAAGCCGGGCATTGTTTTTAAAGATATTACCACCATACTAAAAGATCCGGTTTTATGTGAGGGGATTGTTGATGCTTTTGTAGCACAACTACAAGGCCATCGCATCGACGCGATAGCAGGGGTAGAGAGCCGCGGATTTTTATTTGGGCTGACCTTAGCCACAAAATTGGGCGTACCTTTTATACCGGTGCGTAAAGCAGGTAAACTGCCTTATACCATCCGCCAAAAAAAGTACGACTTGGAATATGGCACCGCAACAATTGAAATGCATACCGATGCCTTTGAACCCGGCGCGCATATATTATTACATGACGATCTGCTTGCAACCGGCGGCACCGTAACCGCAGCCAGCGATTTGATCCAGGAGATGGGCGGCGTAGTTTGCGGTTTCTCGTTTGTGGTAGCACTGGGCTTTTTAAAAGGCAAAGAACGTATTGCGCCAATAAGCGATAAAATAATTGTGCTTGCAGAGTATTAGGTGTTACCTCGTAATAAAAACCACGCTATGAAAACAAGATCCATTCTGACAGTGCTTTTGTTTGTCGCCTTAAATAGTGTAGCGCAAAAGTATGTCCCAACCACAACTACCCTCAACAAAAAAGTAATGTTTGGTTACCAGGGCTGGCACGCTACGCCAAATGATGGATCGGACAATAACGTGTGGCGGCATTGGTTTGGCGGCAAATCGGCAGAAGCTAAAAACGCCAACTTTGATGTTTGGCCCGATATGCGCGAATATCCGGCCGATGTAACCGAAGCCACTACCATGACATATCCGGATGGCTCGCCGGCCAAGCTATATTCGGCGTATAAATATGGCGCGGTTGATGTCCATTTTAAATGGATGATGGAGCATGACCTCGACGGTGTTTTTGAGCAGCGTTTTGTTACCGATATTAAGGGACGCGGCGGTGCCCGCCATTTTAACCAGGTAGTGCGCAACGTTAAACA
>JACMRC010000262.1 GCA_014376655.1 Mucilaginibacter sp.
AAATCAAAGATCCCGTTAATATCATCCTGCGGCTCGTGGTAATATTTTTCACGCCATGGCGCAACCAAGTCATTCATATTATTTTTACCATCGGCTGTTTTGCCACCGTATTTAATGTGCAGTGCAGGTATGCCTGCCAACACAAAGCTATACTGGTCGCTACGGGTAAAACGCGACTGTTTAGGTTCGGGGTCATCCTCAACACCTAAGCCTAAATAATCTGCCGCCTGCCCTACTTGTTTGGCTAACGATGAATGCTCGGCACCCAAAGCGGTTACTGATAAAAGCGGCGCTATAATAGTTGGCATATCCGTATTCACATCGGCAACCATGCTGCCAACAGGTACGGTTGGGCGTTTGGCAAAATAACCCGAGCCTAATTCGCCCAGTTCCTCGCCGGTTACAAATACGGTTAGGATAGAACGTTTAGGTTTTATTTTTAAGTTTTTATAGATGGTTGCAATACCCAATAAACTGGCACAACCCGATGCGTTATCATGCGCCCCGTTATAGATCGAATCGCCCTTAACCGGGGTACTGATGCCCAAGTGATCAAGGTGGGCGCTATGTACCACATATTGGTTTTTAAGTTTTGGATCAGATCCCTCTATCTTACCTATTATGTTATATCCCAGTATATCCTGGTAAGTAGATGTGTATGATGCTTTAATACTGGTACCTAAAGAAAAAGAATTTGGCGTACCACCTTTTAATTGCGCCAATACATCAGGCATTGTTTTGCCCGATTGCTTTAACAAGGTTTTAAATAATTGATAACCCATCATTGCTACCATGCTTAGCTTAGCATTGTAAGTCCTGGATACAACCACATTTCCTTTGCCATCTAACACGTTATAAGTGCCACGATTTGATACCATCATGCGCAACGTCGAATCAGCATTAGCTGTAATTACACCAATGGCACCATGCTCAGCGGCAGTTTTTAAGATGCTGCCCGCATTTGCTGTATGTGCCGATACGGATGATGAAAATTTATCTGGAGCGCCACGGGTTACTACCACTATCTTACCTTTTACATCCAAGCCCGCATAATCGTCATAGCCTAACGCAGGCTGACTAATGCCATAACCAACAAACACCAACGGCGCACCAAACGCTACCGATGCCACAACCGGGTTACCGGCAATATTATAGTCCGTTCCGAATTTTACAGGCAAGCCATTGTCGAAAGTAATTAAAGGTTCTTTTAAAAACGTTCGGCGCAGTTTTACCTGTTGCAGGTAAGTACCATTCTCGCCGGCAGGTTTAACACCTAATGATTTTAGGCGGCCTATCATATAATCAACAGCCATTTGGAAACCTTCGGTACCGGGCAAGCGACCCTTTAGTTTATCATCAGCCAGGAAAGCAATATCGGCCTTTATTTGTTCGGGACTGGTTGTGGCCATAGCGGCCTTAACTTCTGGAGATAGTTTTATTTGCTGCGCGATGGCGGTACGAATGCCCGTAATAAGCAATAGAAGGATTACAATTTTATAGTGTTTCATTATCAGTTAATATTACACTTGTCAAGGTAATAATTATAGCTGATTTTTAAGAATCTAATAGCGAGAATGTTACTATCAACAAAAAAGCCTTACGAAGTTTTAAAACTTCGTAAGGCTTAAATATTCTAAATCCGAAATCCTTAAATGTGGATAGGGCGATTATCAGTCGCAGCCAAGCACGCTTCACGCATAGCCTCGGTA
>JACMRC010000263.1 GCA_014376655.1 Mucilaginibacter sp.
GTAATTGTGTTTGAACCCGCATTTGATTGTTATGCCCCGGCTATAAAGCTGGCGGGTGGTATTGTAAAATCGTTAGAGCTGGAGCCTGCTAATAACTACCGTATTGATTGGGCCATGGTTAAAAAGCTGATAAATAACCGTACCAGGCTCATTATATTAAACTCGCCGCATAACCCTACAGCTACTATATTGCATAAGGAGGATATTGATGCCTTAAGCGCCATTGTTAAAGACCAGGACATACTGATATTAAGCGACGAAGTTTACGAGCATTTGATCTATGATGGCGAAGTTCATCATAGCATGGCCCGATACCCGGAGTTACAACAGCGTAGTTTTATAGTTGCATCCTTCGGTAAATTACTGCACGCAACCGGCTGGAAAATAGGCTATTGCCTTGCCCCTGCTAATTTAATGCATGAGTTTAAAAAAGTACACCAGTTTTTGGTATTCAGCGTTAATTCGGCCATGCAGCATGGTATAGCGGCATATTTAAAAGATGAGAATGTTTACCTTAACCTGCCATCGCTTTTTCAGCAGAAACGAGATCATTTCAGGAAAGGGTTGGCCGAAACCAAATTTGAATTATTGCCCTCATACGGTTCTTATTTTCAGTCGGTTAAATACGGTCACTTAACTTTAGAATCTGACACTGATTTTGCATTGCGTTTAACCAAAGAAGCAGGCGTTGCATGTATCCCAACCTCTGCTTTTTATACATTGGGTACTGATCATCGTGTTTTAAGATTTTGTTTTGCAAAAAGGCAAGAAACTTTAAATGATGCCGTTAATAGATTGTTGGATTTTAAACTTTAAAGATGAAAATCACGTATTAATTAGCCGAACCCAAAACTACTATGGAGAATTTAAAGATCACGTTGTTTCAAGGATATCTGTTTTGGGAAAAGATTGACCAAAATTTACAAAATATTGGGCTAAAATTAAATAGTATCCGCGAAAAAACAGATTTGATCATTCTGCCCGAAATGTTTAATACCGGCTTCACCATGAACGCCGAAGTGCTGGCTGAACCTATGGGCGGCAAAACCATGCTGTGGATGCAAAAGATAGCGCAGCAATATGAGTGTGTGGTAACCGGCAGCTTGATTATAAAGGAAAAAGATAAATTTTATAATCGGTTAATATGGATGTTGCCTGATGGCAAATGCAACTATTATGATAAAAGACACCTGTTTGCTTTAGGCAAAGAGCATAATACTTATACTGCAGGAACGGAAAAATTGATAGTTGAGCTAAAAGGCTGGAAAATTTGCCCTATGATCTGTTATGATCTTCGTTTCCCGGTATGGATGCGTACTGTAAAACAGGATTATGACCTATTGCTTATTGTAGCTAACTGGCCCGAACGCAGGGCTTTACACTGGCGCACCTTAATTCCGGCACGGGCTGTGGAAAACCAGAGCTATGTTATCGGTGTTAACCGTGTGGGGCATGATGGTAATGAAGTTTACCACTCAGGCGATTCGACTTGTATCGACCCTAACGGTAATGTGGTTTATTATAAGCGCGACGAAGAGGATGTTTATACCTTCACTATCAATGCCGATGAGGTGATTAAAACCCGCCGCACCTTACCTTTTTTAAAGGATGCCGACGATTTTAACCTTATTTAACTATCCCTGCATTTATAAATCGCCTAACTTTATTAATTTTATAGTTTAAATCTATAGTTTGTTAAAGTGATAAAGATCTCGCGTGTTTTACTTTTTGTTGCAGCGGCTTTCAGCCTTACAGCATCGGCCCAAAAGAAAAAAGATTATAC
>JACMRC010000264.1 GCA_014376655.1 Mucilaginibacter sp.
ATCATATACATCGCGCTGGCGTTTGGTAAAGCGGCCGTTAACCGGGATGGAGCGGCTCATGTCGGCATTATAGTTAGCGTATTCGGCACCAAAATCAAACAATATCACATCGCCATCTTTACAAACCTGGTTGTTGTCTATATAATGTAGTACTATCGCGTTTTTGCCCGATGCTATTATTGGGTTGTAAGCATGCCCGGTTGCGCGCTGGCGGATAAACT
This sequence comes from Mucilaginibacter sp., assembly GCA_014376655.1. Taxonomy (GTDB): domain Bacteria; phylum Bacteroidota; class Bacteroidia; order Sphingobacteriales; family Sphingobacteriaceae; genus Mucilaginibacter. Next base: position 222 of record JACMRC010000264.1, read on the forward strand.
CATGGATTATCTCTGCTTCAATCTCATATTCTGTAACACCCGGTTTAGTAAATTTTAGTACCCTTCTAAAAGCATCATTAGTAATAGCGCATGCTTTTTTGGTCAGGTCGATCTCTGTTTGTGATTTCACAACCCGCAAATCGCGCATTATTAATGCCGACCTTTCATAATTATGTAAAGGGTACTTATTACGCAGGTCTGCCAGCATCCTTATATCACGATAAGGTACCGTATGCGCATAGCGGTCGTTCTCGTTTGTATTGATGTATATATTATTTGCATAGTTTATAATACTGTGCAGTATATTATCATATTCGCTAAGCCAGTATATACTTTGTATACCCGATGCCTGCTTTGCTTCTTCTTTGGTATACTTGTGTCCTTCCCAAACTGCAATGTGTTCGTTGGTTTGTCTTAAAAATAGTACTTCTTTGTATACAGAATTAGGACAATCCGGAAATAACAACAGGATACTTTGTTCCTGATCAATACCTGATAAATAAAAAAAATCGGGGTTTTGCTTGAATATAAAAGCCTGATCGCCACTGCGCGGATACTCATCATTAGCATGAAATATAGCTATAGAGTTTGATTTAAGTCGCGAAACGAAACTTTTTCTATTAATTGTAAATAAATTATTTTCGATGGGTAAATATTTCATAGTATTTTTATTATTTGTACTACTTATAGAACATTTTTCATTTCTTTGTGTTAGTATTATAATTTTTGGAACAGTATTTGGTAATCGTTTCAAACATAATTACTATTTTTGGAAAAAATCACAATTAAAACATTGTTTAATCTTAAAACTATGAACTATTCTACATTAAAAAAATCAGTCGCTTTATCTGTCGTGTCTCTGATGGCAGTTGTTGCCGTTAAAGCGCAGGATGCGATGAAAACTACTCCAAAGGTATTTGGCGGTAGCGGACAGTACAGTACCTGGAGTCTGGGCGTAAATGTTGGTGCAACATCTACATCCCTTGCAACAGGCGGGTCAAGTGATTTCAACGGTAATGTTATTAACTTAGGTTACGGCTTATCATTGAAAAAACAATTAGCTCATTCTTTTGCTTTAGTAGCCGACTTACATGCTGGTAAAGTACAAGGTACAGCTGGTAGTGCAGGTTATGTTGGTGATGGTGTTACCGGTAACAGGTACATTAAATTTTCTACACCATACGTGCAAGCAAGTTTAAGTGGACTTGTAAACGTAGCTACTATTGATTTCTTACGTCGTGAGAATGCTGTTAACTTCCTATTAAAAGGTGGTTTTGGTATAGTAAACTACAACCCAAGCATTTATGGTGCAGTAACTCCTGGTTACCCAACAATTGCTGTTGAAACTTACAACACTGCAAGCGCAACTAACAAAAACCCACACAGAGTATCTACTTTAGTTATTCCAATTGGTGTTGGTGTTAAATTTAAATTATCTGACGCGTTAGGCTTAAACTTAGGTTATGACGAAAACTTCGTTGATGGTGATGTATTTGATGGTGTAAACAAAGCTTACCCTACTAAAGATCACTACTCATACGGTTACGCTGGTTTAGAGTACACTTTCGGCACTGCATCTAAACCAAACTTAGAGTGGGTTAACCCGGTAGCTATGATGTATGACGAATTGTATGACGAAGCTTTACGTAAAGAAGTTGCTGCCCTTAAAGGCCGTGTTACTAACGTAGAGAATGCCGTTAACGATTTGAAAAAAGATGCTGACGGTGACGGTGTTGCTGATCAATTTGACAAATGCCCTAACACTCCTGCAGGTACTGTAGTTGACGGTTCTGGTTGCGCTATCGTATTCCCTAAAGTAGCTGAAGCTGCTGCTCCAATGGCTATGGCTGCTGAGGCTTACTCTGCTATCCAATTTGAATTTGATAGCTCAGTATTAAGAACTTCATCTTACCCTGTGTTAGATGCTACTTCTGCTGACCTACGTTCATCAGGTGCTAAAGTTGAATTAGACGGTTTTGCTTCATCTGAAGGTACTGCTGCTCACAATTTAGCTTTATCTAAAGACCGTGCTAACTCAGTAAAAACTTACTTAGTTAACTCTGGTGTTGATGCTAAAAAAGTAAAAGTAAAAGCTTATGGCGAAACTATGCCAGTTGCTGATAACTCAACTGAAGAAGGACGTGTATTAAACCGTCGTGTTCAATTCAAAAAATAATTTTTGATTCAGTTAAATAATATAAAGGCTCTCCAATTTTGGGGAGCCTTTTTTGTTTAGCTATATTTGTGCTGTAATTTCTTAACCGAAATTTTAAGTAAATTTGCACCATGTACTTTTTCCGTAAAAAAGATCCCAACAGGCCAACCAGCTTTAATTTAAAAGCGATGCATATTATTAATGCTATCGCCATAAGCGTGTTCCTGCTTAGTATAATAGGAAAAATGGTATACTGGTTTATGACCAGGAAATAAGTAAATAAGATCGCTTTGCGGTTAATATAAAATCTCAACCTAATAAAAAATGAAAAAAGTAATTAATACAGCCGATGCCCCTGCACCTATTGGACCATACAACCAGGCTATACAAGCCGGTAACACCATTTTTGTATCCGGCCAAATACCTTTGCACCCTTTTACCGGCGAATTAGTTACTGATAACATTACAGCCGCTACGCATTTGGTAATGGAAAACATTGGTGCCATTTTAATCCAGGCCAAAGCCGATTTTACCCATATTGTTAAAAGCACTATATTTTTAACCAACATGGCCGATTTTGCCGAAGTGAATGAGGTTTACGGCTCTTACTTCGAAGACAATTTCCCTGCGCGCGAAACCGTACAGGTATCGGCTTTGCCTAAAGGTGTAAGTGTTGAAATTTCTGTAATAGCAGTAAAAGCCTGATAAAAGCCCTTGAACGGTCAGCTATTTCAAACCCCGATTGAGTATTTAAAAGGTGTTGGCACAGCGCGTGCCGATGTGCTTAAAAAAGAGCTGGCGGTAAAAACGTTCGAGGATTTGATACAGCATTATCCTTTCAGGCACATAGACCGTACCCGGTTCTATAAAATAAAAGACATACAGCAGGATTTGCCCTACGTGCAGGTTATTGCACGACTGACCCATAAAGAATTACTTGGCGAGAAACATACTAAGCGCCTGGTAGCCCAGGTACAGGATGACACCGGCGTAATGGAACTGGTATGGTTCCAGGGTATAAAATGGGCAGAGAAGAATTTAGTTGTTGGCAAGGCCTATATCCTTTTTGGTAAACCCGGATCGTTTAACGGAAAGGCGCAAATGTCGCACCCGGAGTTTGATCTTTACTCGCAGGAAACCATCCAGCGCAAGGGTAACATGACTTTGCAGCCTGTATACAGCTCGACAGAAAAGTTAAAACAGTTTACATTAGACAGCAAAGGGATCCAAAAACTGATTGCAGGTTTATTGGAGCAGCACGCGAAAGATATTGGAGAGAACCTGCCGCTATACATTATCAACAAATTTAAGTTGATGGGAAGGGCAAATGCATATCGCCAAATCCATTTCCCCGAGGATGCTAATAAATTAGCCGAAGCAAGGCATCGCCTTAAATTTGAAGAGCTTTTCTTTTTGCAGTTGAAACTTTTAAAGAACAAACTGCTACGTGTGCAAAAGTTCAAGGGCAATATATTTGATAAGGTTGGCCCATACTTTAATGAGTTTTACCACAATAAGCTACCCTTTGAATTAACCAATGGGCAAAAGAAAGTTTTAAAGGAAATACGATTGGATACCCACCGAGGTGTACATATGAACCGCCTGTTACAGGGCGATGTAGGCAGTGGCAAAACTGTGGTGGCTTTATTGAGCATGCTGATAGCTA
>JACMRC010000265.1 GCA_014376655.1 Mucilaginibacter sp.
TTAATTGTGTTTATACACATTATGACCGTATGATAGTAGGCGCGGCTAATCCCGTTGATAAACAGTTGGAGCTGGAAAACTATCCAAACCTTAAAGCTGATTATTTTTTACAACGCCGCGAGATAGGTATCATTAACGTAGCCGGAGATGGTGAAGTAATAGTTGATGGACAAACCTATTCAGTAAATAAATTAGACTGCCTTTATATAGGTAAAGGCATTAAAAGCGTAAAGTTTTCAAGCAAGGATAGTACCAAACCTGCTGTATTTTATATATTATCCTGCCCTGCACATACCAATTACCCAACTACGTTATTAACTAATGATAAGGCTGTTAAGGTAAATGCCGGTGATGCTTCAACGGCTAATCGCAGAACGATAAATAAATACATTCATGCTGAAGGGATCCAGAGCTGCCAATTAGTTATGGGGTTAACCATTTTAAGCGATGGCAGCGTATGGAACACCATGCCGGCACATGTGCACGACAGGAGGATGGAAGCTTACTTTTACTTTGACGTTCCGGAAGGGCAGCGTGTGTTCCATTACATGGGCGAAGGCCAGGAAACACGTCACATTATTATGGGGAACTATGAAGCCGTAGTATCACCTCCGTGGAGTATACATTCCGGTAGTGGTACAGCCAGCTATAGTTTTATATGGGGAATGGCAGGCGAAAACCTTGACTATACCGATATGGACGTTTTAAACCTAACAGATATTATATAAAATAAACAGATACAAAAGTGGAAAATAAATTCTCATTAAAAGGTAAAGTAATTGTAGTTACAGGCGGCACAGGTATATTGGGTAACTCGTTTGTTAATGGTATAGCCGAGGCTGGCGGTACAGTAGGTATCTTGGGCAGAAACCAACAGGTTGCCGAAGAAAGAGCCGCAACAATTAATGCAAACGGCGGACAAGCAATAGCCCTTATTGCCGATGCATTAGATGAAGTAGCATTAGTAGCAGCAAAAGATAAAGTATTAGCCACCTATGGCCGTATTGATGGCCTTGTAAATGCGGCAGGCGGTAATATGCCTGAGGGTGTTTTACTACCTGAGCAGGATATCTTTAATATGAACCTGGCGGGTATGAAAAAAGTAGCCGATCTTAACCTTTGGGGAACCGTTATACCTACACAAATATTTGGCGAGGCAATTGTTAAAACTGCGGGTAAAGGCAGTATAGTAAATATATCATCAATGAACTCTAAAAGCGCTGTAACACGCGTATTAGGTTATAACATGGGCAAAGCAGCCATGGATTGCTATAATCAATGGTTTGCGGTTGAATTGGCTAACCGTTATGGCGATGCTATCCGTATGAATGCATTGGCACCGGGCTTTTTCCTTACAGAACAAAATCGCAACCTCTTAACTAAGCCAGATGGGGGCTATACAGACAGGGGAGAACGCGTTATCCGTAATACGCCGTTTAAACGTTTTGGTCACCCAGACGAGTTAATTGGCGCTTTAGTATGGTTGTTAAGCGATGCATCGGCTTTTGTAACAGGCTCAATGATATGTGTAGACGGGGGATTTTCTGTTTTTAGTGGTGTTTAAGTACTACTAATTAATTTATATCCTATATTGTACCCGGCTAAACGCCCATCTTATAGAACCAATTATGAATGAAGTTAAAATAGGCAATTACCGCTGGGTAATATGCTCGCTATTGTTTTTTGCTACTACTATTAATTATCTCGACAGGCAGGTTATTGCATTATTAAAGTCAAATCTTACCACCGAATTTAAATGGAACGATGGTGATTATGCCAACATAGAAATTGCTTTTAAGATTGCCTATGCCCTGGGTTTATTGGCTGCGGGCGGTTTTATTGATAAAGTAGGTACAAAGATTGGCTATTTCATGGCGACGTTTTTATGGAGTGTTTCTGCTGTATGTCATTCTTTTGTGTCAAGTACTTTCGGTTTTGTTGTAGTTCGTTCCGCACTGGGCGTAAGTGAAGGTGGTAATTTTCCGGCAGCAATAAAAACAGTGGCCGAATGGTTTCCAAAAAAAGAAAGAGCACTTGCTACCGGTATATTTAATTCAGGCACCAATATTGGTGCTATAATTGCGCCCTTAACGGTACCTTTTATAGCAGTTGCGTGGGGATGGCGCTGGGCCTTTATTATAACCGGATCTACCGGGTTTATCTGGCTTGTTTTTTGGTATTTGTTTTACCAATCTCCGTTTAAACATAAGTTTGTAACCAAGGCAGAATTAGATTATATCAATAATGATCCTGAAAACCCTGACCCTACACCATTGGTCGAAAAAGAAAAAATATCATGGGCCAAACTGCTTAAGTTTAAGCAAACATGGGCATTTGTGGTAGGTAAATTTTTGACCGACCCAATATGGTGGTTTTATTTGTTTTGGTTGCCTGATTTTTTAGAAAGCCAATATCACTTAAAAGGTACAGGGATAGCTTTACCTGTGGCGGCAGTTTACATTTTGTCAACATTTGGCAGTGTTGGCGGCGGGTGGTTGCCAATGAGCCTGATCAGAAATAACTGGCCAACATTTAGAGCACGCAAAACGTCAATGTTTATTTACGCGCTGTTTGTTATACCCATAATCTTCGCCCAGTTTTTAGGCGGAATAAATATGTGGTATGCCGTTATGGTAATTGGCCTGGCTGCGGCCGCCCATCAGGCGTGGAGCGCTAATATATTTACTACGGTTTCTGATATGTTTCCAAAAAATTCTGTTGGTTCTGTTACCGGTATTGGCGGCATGTTTGGCTCGTTCGGTGGGGTTCTTTTTTCATGGCTTGTTCAAAAGAAACTCTTCATTTACTATAGAGGTATCGGTAAAATTGAGATAGCCTATTACATCATGTTTTTTGTTTGCGGCAGCGCTTATCTTCTGGCATGGGTTATTATGCATTTCCTGGTTCCAAAAATGAAGACTATTGAAATAAGCAAAATAAAACAAGTGTAATAGCTTTTAGTTACCTTTATTGTGGTGCACCTGTGCTTAGCCAATAATATCCTAACCGGCTTTTAATAATAGATTGATAGTTTATTATGAATAGATTTTTTGTTTGTACGGCGCTTATCTTGTTAAAAATCATCCCGGTTAGCCTTGCGCAGACCGTGACGCTTGATACTTATTTTAACCACGAAACACATAAAACTAAAACCGGCACCGAGCGCTTCCACTATTTATGGACCGATGAAAAAGATAGTGGCTTTAGTAAATGGGGCGGATGGTTTAAAGACAATGGTTTTGGCCTTGATACCTTAGGCGAAGCGCCAACTTTGGCAAAGCTGAGTAAGAGCAGTGTCTACATTATTGTTGATCCCGATACAAAGAAGGAAACAGCAAACCCCAACTATATCCTTGAAAACGATGCAGCACAAATTGCCCTTTGGGTAAAAGCAGGGGGGGTATTGGTAATGATGGCTAATGATAGTGCCAATGTTGAGCTGCCGCACTTTAATACACTTGCCGCGAAGTTTGGCCTGCACTTTAATAATGACCTGCCTAACCACGTAATTGATGACAAGCATATTAAAGACGGTGAAGCATCATGGGTTGATAA
>JACMRC010000266.1 GCA_014376655.1 Mucilaginibacter sp.
ACAATCATTCTATAAACGTCCCCTTATTTAGCCTTGATGAAATTAAATCGCTCTGCTATAAAATAAGGCCGGGAACCGAAAACGCCTTAGCTATTAATGTAGCCGAAAACTTTAATCATCCTTTATATTTTCAATTTTATTATCAACAGCACAAAGAAAATTTTTCATTGAGCGATGCTGATCATCTTTTTTTTTATGATACCATATCTACCTTCATTTATAACAAAGTTTACCTTGGTCATTATTCGGCAGAGAAAATATTGTTGATAAAAAATCTGGTTGAAGAGTTAGATGTAGAAAACAATGTTTATCAAATAAATAAGCTACGGGTAAACAATACCATTAAAAAACATACCCATGCGTACCAGGAGTTATTAAGCGTAGGATTTATACGAGAACTTAATGAAAGCAATAATTATCAATACAACACTTACATTGTATTTGGTAATACAGATTACATGGAGCATAGTATTTCTAAAATATTGCTTTACAACAACAGCAATTTATTTGATACCGACCTTGTAACAGTAATAAATACCCGGCTTGCCAATAACGCTCATAAATTAAACGTATTAAAATGGTGTGTTATACATGCTATAAAATCGGGGCAATTAAAAAATATTGAGCATATAACAGAAGTACACTTAAATACAAATGAAAAGTCAGACCTTATAACTTTTTTGGGTGAGGTATTGGAAAGCGAATATTCATCAACTAACAGAAATCTGTCATTGAGGCAATATTTCAAACATTCTTTTAGTGAAAAGCTATTTGATTATTTTTTTGGATTGGAGCTTATAAACCCTGATTATAAAAAATTCTTTAAGGTATTTAATAAAGAATAATAGGTTAAATGATAAGCTCTTTCTGCAAACAAAAGCATCCGGCAATAAATAGGTTATTTATTGCCTGTTTCACATAACTATCTGTAATAATACTGTTAAGGTTATTAAATAAAAAAGGCAGTAATGATATAGTCTACCATTACTGCCTTTCAAGATAGTTCGAACTAATTACTCAACCGTCAAAGTACCCTGCATTACATAAAAGTGGCCCGGTACTGTACATACATAAGTATACTTACCGGCTTTAGGTGCCACAAAATAAATAGTTTGTGATGACCCCGGCCCAACCAATGTAGCGTTGAATAATATTTTAGGCGTATTAGCAATATAGCTTAGTTTAACAGCCTGCAAACCAAGTTTAGTGCCCAACTCGCCTACTGCAATGGCCTGCCCTTGTGGCACAACTACAAAGTTATGCGGCATATCATCATTGTTGGTGAACGTCAATTTAACCTTGGCTCCTGCTTTTACAGTAAGTTCAAGCTTATCATACTTTAAACCCGGCTTTGTGCCTAAGGTTATTGTTTGATCAATAGTACTCCATGAAGCGGGTTTAACCGTTTGATTCTTTTTAAGCGCAGCGCCGGTAGTGGCTTTAGCTGCCGCCGGTGCAGGCATATCCATATTCATGCCTTCCATATTATGCGCCATTTTTGCTTTCCTTTTTGGCACATTAAGTTTTGCACCGTCGGGAATGTTATTTAGCGTGTAATATGCAACCGGATGCAATAAAGTAAAGCTGCTATCCGCAGACACTACTTTGTTGTTAACCTTAATTTCGTGGATATATTTTTCGCGCAGGCTATCAGCTATCAAACGAACGCGTAAACCATCTTCTGATACGATAGCTGCATTAACTATATGGTTTTTCTCCCTGATGGTGGCACTACCATATACAGGGTGATATTTATAAGTAAACCCGGTGATATCATAGTTATCAGGATCGGCAGCTGCCTGTTTGTTTACGGGTTTAGTAAACTCAATTTCAAAACCATCAGGCATTGCCCTAACGGCTTTCATTTCAAACGGCGTTTTCTTGGCCCAAACCAAGCGCTCTAAGCCAAATATTTTCTGGCCTGTTGATCCCCAACCGCGGCTGGTTTGACCAACAAACAAGGAGTTATCTGCACCCCAGGCCATTCTTAATACACCCGACTCGAAACCCTCGCGGAATGCGAAAGCTGCGCCCTGGTATTGGCCTTTAATAGTTTCTAAAAACACACGGTTAATACGGCTTTGTGCCTGGTCGCCTACCAAAACCTGGCCTGCAAAAGGGCCAAACTTATCGTCTTTAGGTATTTGGATCAGCGCTGAGGTTGATTGCCCCAATACACCATGTGGTAACCATACAGCAGGTGCTTTATAACCTTTCCCTATTATTGCAGAAACCTCGGCTAATGTTTTATAAGGGCGTTTTGGATCACGATCCTCTATCTTACCTTCCGGGTCATTGAAACGTTTATCTACCAGAGCGTAAATATCTTCTGTACGCACTTTAACCGGCGACGATGGATCTGCGGCCCAGTTCAATCCGGCAGGATGCATGGCAAAGTCACCTTTATCCAATTGCATGATATAACCCGAGCCTATCCAATCGCCCTGGTTTTCTGAATAAAAATATTTTCCGTCAACTATTCCTTGTCCGCATGGCGAACGAAAACCTGTTGCGTAAGGGCTCATATCACCGTCTGGTGTTATATCCAAACTCCAGCCTCTCCAGGGTTTAAAACTTTTACCACGCCACCACTCTTCAGCAAATGCAACGTTAAGGTTTACCATTAAGTGCCCGTTAGGCATTACCACAGGGCCGTAAGAGTATTCATGATAATTACCTGATAACTGCCATGCGTATACAGTTTCATATATGTCGGCTTTACCGTCGCCATTTTTGTCTATAAGTTTGGTTAACTCGCCGCGTTGTACGCAGTAAAAGTTACCGCCTGTATAAGCCAGGCCCAATACTTCGTGCATACCGGTAGCAAACTTTTTATAGTATGGCAGGCTTCCGTTTAACTGGTAAGGATTTGATATAATATACACATCGCCGCGACGGGTTGAAACACCCAGATCGCCGTTAGGCAAAGTGGTTAAACCACCCACCTCCAGTTCTACACCTTCAGGCACGGGCACCGTAACTATACGATAATAATCTTTTTCTGTATTTGACTTTTTACCGGCCTGGGCAAATGTGGCTGTAAAGCCCAAAGTTGCTGTGGCAGTAATCAATATATTTTTATAAATAGCTTTCATCTTTAATGTCTTTTAAAATTACCAGATCAGTGAATATTGAACAAAGGTTCCCTTATCCGTATTTTTTAACGGCAATAACAATTCTTTGCCCTTACCTGCCGAACGTATAAGTGGTTTTACGCCTTTATCAAGCTGTACGTAATAGCTAAAATCGTTTACAGCGTACATTCCATTTCCAAGGTCGGTAATGTCTTTAGCATCGGCTACGCGCACGTATAAGTCTTTTGGAGCCGGGCCATCAACCCAAATTTTACGGGCAAGGCTTTTGCCGTCATCGCTGGTAGCTTTATCATTGATCATGATGCCATCATAGTTGTATTTAAAAGTCGGCATGCCGGTTTCGTCCAGTTCATAACCTTTAGCGCGGAAAACACCTTTTGCCAAACTATCCGGCCATGCCTGCGCTTCTTCGTGAATATATGCCAAAGCAGGTTTATCATCCAAAGCAACTACACTTCCAAGCGCTCTTGAATTACCATCACCACGCGATAACCACATTGGCGACGCGTCCAGAAAACCACCTTTCCAAATCTGGTAAACCGCTCCATTGCTAAGGTCATAACCAAAGCTTATGTTATGTGGGATGCCAACGCTTGCAGAATGCGTGATCCTTTTACCCGGGATATCCATAAAACTGCGGAACACCACAGGTTCGCCCTTTACATCAATGGTAACAGGCTTCTCATTGCTATCCCAAACATTGCGGCTGCCATCAACCTGCATAGTGTTAACCCGGTTTGAATAGCGGATATTTTTTATTGCAACCGCGCCATGATCTCCCTGGATACGTAGCGGCCCCATCGCAGCCTCGTTTGCAAAAGCAGAACCGCGGGTTGGTGCTTGTAGTTCTGCATTTTCTATAATGGTAACACCATTCAATACAATTCTTACAATACGTGCGTTAGCTATTTTCTTACCGGCAGCGTCAAATTTTGGTGCCTGGAAAGCTATGCGGATATTTTGCCAAAGTCCAGGCGCACGGCTTACGTTGATACGTGGTGCAACGCCGTCATAACCTTGCTGTCCTGCAGGGCGGGCATCATCCCAACGCTCGTATATTGAGCCTAAATCGCCACTGGTTAGGGCTGATTTACCCCAGCTATCGAGCAATTGGATCTCATAACGACCCTGTAGGTAGATGCCTGAATTAGACTCTTTAGGCATCATAAAATCAACACTCAGGTCAATGTCGCCATGTTCCATAGTGGTGAAGATATCTTCATTTTTTTCTTTACCGGGGATGCTTACCAGTATACCTGTACCATCTTTTTTGGTGATGGTATTGTGTTTAACAAAATCGGCTGATACCGAACTTGCCACCGACCAGTTAGGGCTCGGGCTTTTAAAAGCCGACAGGTCATTCAGCGAGATCTGTTGATTAAGCTGGCCTCCTCCCCTTTGCGCTACGGCAAAAAAAGGCATACAGGCTGCCAATAAAAATGCCTGCAATGGGATACATTTTAGCAAATACTTGTGTTGCATAAATTTAAATTTAGTAAGACGATACAGAGAATAGTGTATATTGGTTTTAATACAAATATGTGATTATAATTTAATTTACCAACTTGTATAGTCAACTTTATTTTTAAAAAGCTAACATTTTTAAATTTGGCTTCTGGTGTACGCTGGAAATCGCTTTTAACTTTTAACCAACGATAGGCTGCCCCCTAACCCTTCGCCAGAGCTATACGTTTATTTTGCGGTTTACTGCTTTTTTTGTATTTTTGATTAAACCCCACCCTCCGGCTGCCAGGTAACATATTTTTGCAAATGTAAATTCATCAAATAATTACATTTTTTATGTTATGTCTTTATAATCAGCAATTTAAATACAATATTTACTGTAATAACGCGTGATAGGCTGTGAAATAACGTGAATTTACTGCGGTAGCTTGTGGCAAATTGTGATATCAGGTGTTATTAATGTGATAAAGCTATTCGAAGCCCGCGAATAGTGATTGTTATGTTTAAATTTTTATATAATTTGCGCTACCAATTTAAAACAAATACCCCAATGAGAAAATATATCATAGCTGCTATTTTTAGTTTATTTATTACTGCAGCTTTTGCGCAAACAGCACAAACCCCTACTCCTAAACCACCGTTTTGGGATGATGTACAAGTTATCAAAAAATTTGATGGCATGTTTGCTGCGCCGCAACACCCTATTTTGTTTACCGGCAGCTCGTCTATCCGTAAATGGGATGATGTGGAATATACTTTTGCAGAATACGGAGCCTTAAATCGCGGCATAGGTGGTGCAGTAACTAATGATATCATTCGTTATGTAAACGATCTTGTATTTAAATATCAGCCCAAACAGATCGTAATTTATGTTGGCGAAAATGACTTAGTGGTAAAGAAATCAAAAGCCGATTCAGCGTTGATCAAACGATCAAAAGCAGACTCAATATCAATGACGAAAACGGATCTTGATTCGGTGTATAACCGCACCATTACGCTATACAAGGCTATCAGGTACAAAATGCCTGTAGTACCTATACTTTATATTGGCATGAAACCAAGTCCATCTCGCCAAAAAATAATGCCAATGGAACTTGAGTTTAACGCACGCGTTAAAGCGTTTTTGGCTACCGATAAAAACAATGTTTTTGTTGATGTATATCCATTGATGTTGGACAATGGCAAATTAAGGCCAGAACTATACGTTGGCGATAAATTACACATGACCAGGTTGGGTTACGCCATTTGGGAAAAAGCTGTAAAGCCGTATTTGATCAAATAAATTACTTGCCGATACAAAACTTACTAAAGATATTCTCCAACAGGTCATCGGTAGTAACAGCGCCTGTGATCTCGCCAAGGTAATGCAGGGCCTGTTTAATATCCATCGACAGAAAATCAGAGGTGACGGTATCTATCCCGTTTAATACTCTTGCTAAAGCCTCTTCGGTTTTTTGCAGGGCTTCCAGGTGGCGTATGTTAGTTACCAGCGTTTCATTGCCATCCAACTTGTCTTTTACTGCCGAGTGGTAGATCTTTGATTTCAACTCGTCGATATGCGTTTTCTCTTTCGCAGAGATCAGTAATGTTTGTAATTGCGTTAAGACGGCCAGTTTTTCCGGTGATAGCAGATCAGCTTTATTAGCAACCACCAGCATGGTAACGCCGGGGCGTTGCAGACTTTCAAGGTCGCTGTTCAATTCTTCTATAGTTATCTGGTCAGCATCATAAACATACACTAACAGGGCAGATTGCTCTATCTTCTCCATTGTGCGTTCCACCCCTATCTTTTCGATAGCGTCGGTAGCTTCGCGGATGCCGGCGGTGTCTATCAATCGGAAGTTGATACCGTTTATATTCAATACCTCTTCAATGGTATCGCGGGTAGTACCGGGGATATGGCTTACAATGGCACGCTCCTCGTTTAGCAGCGCATTTAACAGGGTTGATTTACCTGCATTTGGCCTTCCAGCTATAACGGTGTTCACGCCTTGTTTAATGGCGTTACCTAACTCAAACGATTGTATCAGCACTACTATAACCTTATTGATCTCATAGATCAACTTCTTTAACTGATCGCGGTTAGCAAACTCTACGTCTTCTTCGGCAAAGTCAAGCTCCAGTTCAATTAATGAGGCAAACTGTACCAGTTGTTCGCGCAGGGTTTGTAGCTGGTTGCTAAAGCCGCCTCGTAGTTGCTGCAAGGCCACTTGTTGCGATGCTTTGGAGTTTGACGCTATCAAATCGGCAACAGCTTCTGCTTGTGATAAGTCAAGCTGACCGTTTAGGAATGCACGTAAGGTAAACTCGCCGGCTTTTGCAGAGCGTGCGCCGTTCTTAATCAGTAGCTTTATGATGGACTCAATGATATAGTTAGAACCATGGCAAGAGATCTCTACCACATTCTCCCGGGTGTATGATTTGGGGGCAACAAACAACGAAGCCAACACCTCATCCAGTATCACCTCACCATCAACTATACTACCGAAGTGGATGGTGTGCGATTGTTGTTTGGTCAAATCCTTACCCTTAAACACGCTGTCGGCTATCTTAATAGCATCAGGGCCTGATAAGCGGATAACGCCTATAGCACCCACACCTGCCGGGGTGGCTAAAGCAACTATGGTTTCTTCAGTATTAGTCATCAGCGGCAAAGGTCGCAAATTAGTATCAACATTAGCCATAACCCTAAAGTAAAAAAACTAAATTGCGCCCCAATTATGGTAACCTCTTTCGAAGCTTATTTAGACACTATTTCGGTACATCACGTTGGCAACCAGGCGCTGAGCGAGATGTATGCACTTTCAGACCATCCGCTTGTTTTAAAGGACGAGCTGATATCAAGCCTG
>JACMRC010000267.1 GCA_014376655.1 Mucilaginibacter sp.
AAATAGTTCATCAACGGTGTAAGCAGGGATGGTTTGATGTGTGGGTGATATGCCCGAAAGCCAATAGAATCAGCCGAGATCTTACTTATAGCATTTACAGCAGTTTGATAGATTGCCGCATTGTCTTGCACGGTATCAGTATGTGTAATACGCGTACGGGCAGCATTTGCGCTGTCAATAATAATACAGGTAACATTTTGCAGGTCGGCTGTTGTAAAGCTGGTGTCGCGCAAATTAAGCCGTTGTGCTGCCGATGGGCGGTAATAGTTTAATCCCCAAAAAAGATAAAAAACAAGCATACCTGTTTGTATCCCTATAATTGTACCCAGCACTAATGCACCGGCGTTTTTAAACTGTTTTTTAAAAACTAATACAATCAGCTTTATAAATAAGTAAATAAGCCAGGCAACAACTGCAATGTAAAGCAAATCGCCCACACTAAACGGAAAGATATTTAATACCGGGTGCAAAACACGGCAAACAGCAACGTACAAACCTTGCGAATAATAACGCTCTACCGCTGCCGGATGGTCTTCAAAAACAGATAGCAGGAACAGCATTATTGCCAGTATCGCGATAGCAAATAAGCGCTTGTGTATTTTATTAAGTTGGTACGGCATTTATATTGCAAATATAGATTTACCTAACAAAAAAACAGCGATGGGTTTGAAACCTATCGCTGTTTAAATATGCAACAAAATTTGCAGTTATTTTATAGATACCGGGATAGACGTAGTGTCCCATACCAGTTCAAAACCTTTTGCAGTTAACACATATTTTAAACGTTCGGTCATTGGTGCAGGTTTGCCTGTAACAGTAACAGCTAAGGCATCCTTTGCAGGATCTTCGTTTGCGCTACCATCGTGTTTTATACCCCACTGACCCAACTGCGAATTAAATGTAACAACAAATTCCTTCTCACCCGGAGTAACAAATAAAGTATATGAGCCGGCAGGTAGTTTTTTACCTTCAACCATTATGTCTTTATCGGTTGTGAATTTGGTTGCTTCGTTTGCACCTGCTCTCCACATTTTACCATAAGGCTGTAAGCCACCATAAATTTTACGGCCCTTTACTGATGGCGAACCATAATTAATGCTGATGGTTGCACCTTTTACTTTACCGCTAACGCTATCGCGTGGGCTTGCTACTACTTTTTGTGCAGATGCTGCAGTCGTGAATAACAACGCAACTACTAATACTGCCAATGCCTTTAATTGAACTACTTTTTTCATGTTTTGGTTAGTTTGATTTACAGGTTAAATATAAGTTGAAAATATCATTGCTACCAAAACAATAAAAATGAAAATTTATTGCCATAAACAAAACCAAACTATACATAACGTGTTATAACATCTGACTTGCATTGCAGTTAGGAATTGACTGAGGGTTTCATAGCCCGAGGTTAAACAATTGTTGTGAGTTGGCCCTTGCCCTTAAAAGCAAGGGTTTTTTTGTGCCCTATATGGCTTAAAACCCTTATTATTGCAGGGATGAAGAATAAAGACAAACCTATTTATTTACTGTTGTTTGTTTTAGCGTTCGCGGTTAACATTGCCGGCATAAACGTTAAATTCTTCACCGACGACCCGGGGCTGTACGCTGCTATATCAAAAAACCTGTTACACAAACACGATTTCCTTCAGCTTTTTACCTACAACCAGGATTGGCTTGATAAACCCCACTTCCCGTTTTGGATGACGGCATTAAGTTTTAAGCTATTTGGCATAAGTGTTTGGGCTTACAGACTGCCCGCCTTGCTTTTCTTTTTAATGGGCGCACGTTATACCTACCTATTTGCCCGTAAGTATTATGATTGGGAAGCGGCGGCAGTAACGGTGCTGATATTAATGACCTCGCAATATGTCATTATGAGTAACACCGACGTGCGTGCCGAGCCTTACCTGATGGGGCTGGTAATTGGCAGCATATACCATATAGCTAATTTAGAAGAACGCTTCACTTATAAGGATCTACTATTGGCTGCACTCCTTACCGCCTGCGCTATCATGACCAAAGGTATTTTTGTTATTATAGCTATTTACGGGGCCTTATTAGGTCAGCTTATTTCTAAGAAACAATTCGGAAGGTTGTTTAGTCCGAAGTTTTTGGGTTTGTATGTGCTTACCTTGTTATTTACCCTGCCCGAGTTTTATGCTTTATATGTGCAATTTGATTTACACCCCGAAAAGCTGGTTTTTGATCGTCATAATGTGTCAGGCATTAAATGGTTTTTGTGGGATAGCCAGTTTGGCCGCTTTGTAAACAGCGGGCCAATAAGTCGCAAAGGCGGAGACATATTTTTTTACGTGCATACATTGTTATGGGCATTTGCACCCTGGTGCTTAATGTTTTACTACGCCGTTTATAAAAGCGGGCGCAAAATATACAATAAGATCAGTCTGCCTGAATATTACACCCTTACGGGTGGCTTATTATTGCTGGTGCTGTTCTCTTTATCCGGCTTTCAATTGCCCTTTTATACTAATACAGTTTTCCCCTTGTTTGCAATAATTACAGCGCCTTACTGCTACAAGCAGCTAACAACCACCGGCAATAAATTCAGATTGGGTAACCAATGGATCTATATTGTCTTGCTTACATTAATAGTATTTGTTATCAATTTCTTTTTAAAACCGGCCTCGCTTACTTTTTTTGTGTTGGATTGCGGTGTATTTTTCTTGCTGATAACCTTAATAAACAAAAAGGTAACGGATTTGCACCGTAAGACATTCTTTGTAACCTGCGCTGCTGTTTTATTTGCTAATTTTTATTTGGCTACGGTACTGTATCCCACAATAAACTCCTACAACGGTTTGGTGGCGGCGGCAAAATATATCAATCAGCCTAAATACGCCAATTACCACATTTATACCGGCCGAATGGAAAGCAACGTGTTCCAGTTTGAGTGTAATAAGCCGGTTGATTTTGTGCCGATAGAAAAATTTACCACCATAAGCACTAAGGATAGTACCGCTTTCTTCTGTACGCAGTACACGTTAAACTATCTTATAAATACCCACATCCCCTACCGGATGATCCAATCGTTTACCAACTACTCGCGCGAGCAGATCATACCACAATTTGTAAATAGCGCAACGCGGGAGAAAACCTTAGATAAAGTGTATTTGATAACGAGGTAGAGCGTTTAATCACAAAAACTCTTTATAATTAGTACTTTAGTTTAATAGAGTTAAATGAAAACAATTTATTACATAACACAATCCGGCATAAGTATATATACTATTGGTGCAATTATAATTTCTTTTATAGCACTATGTATTTCTTTCACCAACTTCTATTATCAATACGTTAAAAAGAAATCAAGAATCATTTTCAACCATTTAGATGATTATGACCACAACCCGTTAAAAAATATAATTGTCCTCTCAAATCCGGGAAACACGGAGGTTTTGATAACGGGCATGTCTTACTACTTTGTTTCCCCTGATCCTAATATTGCTTCCGAAATAATAATAAAGGATAGCGATCCAATATTTCCAATATTAATCAAACCCAAAGATATCAGTAGTATAAATATCTTATCTCAAGCTAACCTACTCAATGATAAACATAGTGCTTATAAAAGCAGTGACAATGAGCTACTTTTTAAAGTTCATCTTACTATAGACACTATTTTATATAATGGTGAGATGAAGAAATCAAATATTAAATTATTTGATTTAAGATATGGTTTATCTGATAAAATTAGCCAGTCACTAGGCGGCCCAAGCTGTTCTAATGGGATTAATATTTTAGATAAGAAATACAGCAAAACTTCAAGGTAAGACCTACTCTTTCTCCCCCTCCCAATAAATAGTAGAAAAAGTATTCGTTATTAAACCAAAGGTAGGTACATAACATATACGATAGATAGCTGACTTACGTATTAAGTTTCGCACCTAACGGAGCGAAAAAAGAGAGCTGCCCCCCTTTTCTACCGACCTTTTGCTCCTAACGGAGCAACTGTTGCAATTTAAAAAGATGTGTCCACATAGTAGCCCTTGAAGAGGAATTCAGAGATGATGCTATTCCCCGCCCCCATTAATCATATCAGATACAATGCCTTTGCTGTCCTTACGCTCGGCTAATAGCACGCCAATGATGTGGATAGTAATAAAACCTAAAATCAAATACATGGTAAAGTTATGTACTTCTTTTATAGCATGGCGATAGGCTTTATAAGGTTCAAAAAAATCCTCGAAGGCAAGGAACAAACCTGTAATGGCCATAGTTATCAGCATTAAATAAAACACAGCGTAAAT
>JACMRC010000268.1 GCA_014376655.1 Mucilaginibacter sp.
CGCGCGTACTTACGGCCTAAAAGTTGGGCACGGTGTTGATGAACGCCTTAATGTACGCAAAGCAACTATTGCTGCCTGCCGTTACATTAAAGAGTTACACGGCGAGTTTAAAAGCTGGACCTTAGCTGCTGCGGCCTATAACAACGGCTCTATTAAATTAGCCAGGGCCATACACAGCCAAAGCGAAGACAATTATTTTAGGATGAAACTAAACCGCGAAACCGGAAGTTACGTTTACAATTTAATTGCCATGAAGGCAATTATTGATAACCCTGAAAAATATGGCTACAAAACATACTATAGTTATTTACAGCCAAAAAGTTTATTAACATATAATAACACATTGCTGTAAAATTTTATTACGGAGCACTAATCAGCCCGACTTGTCCAGATGACAGGTCGGGCTTTTTTATTTATATTTGCGAGCTGTTTAATGAGTGAATTATTGAATTAGTGAATGAGTGATTAACAGATATTTAATAAACTTATCTATCCGCAATTTATCATTCACTCATTCACTCATTCGCTCATTCACTAATTAAAATACATGAGCGAAAAACATATAGACCTGGGCGAGCAAAGCGAAGTTGAAGTTTACGGCGCACGGGTACATAATTTAAAAAATATTGATGTTTCTTTTCCGCGTAACCAGTTGGTAGTTATTACCGGGTTAAGCGGCAGCGGTAAATCATCTTTAGCATTTGATACCATTTATGCCGAGGGCCAGCGCCGTTATATGGAGACCTTCTCGGCATACTCGCGCCAGTTTATGGGCGGCATGGAGCGCCCGGATGTGGATAAGGTATCAGGCCTTAGCCCGGTTATCGCTATCGAACAAAAAACCACCAGTAAAAATCCACGGTCGACAGTTGGTACCATTACCGAGATCTATGATTTTATGCGTTTACTTTTCGCCCGTACCGGCGATGCCTACAGCTACGTAAGTGGCGAGAAGATGGAACGCATGAGCGAGGACCAGATCCTGAAAACCATATTCGAAAAGTTTGACGGACAGCCCGTAAACATCCTTGCCCCTGTAGTAAAAGCGCGCAAGGGACATTACCGTGAATTGTTCGAACAAATCCGCAAGCAAGGGTATTTAAAAGTTTGGATTGACGGCGCTATTGCCGACGTTGAACCCAAAATGCAATTGGACCGGTACAAGATCCATGATATTGATATTGTTGTTGACCGCCTTATTGTTAGTGCCGACGACAGCAAACGCCTTTACACCTCTATACAGGCAGCGTTAAAGATCGCCAAAGGCATTATCCGCATAGGCGATAAGGATAACAACGTAGCCTACTTTAGTAAATATTTAATGGACCCGATTTCGGGCATCTCTTACGATGAGCCTCAGCCAAATACGTTTTCGTTTAACTCGCCTTATGGCGCTTGCGAAAAATGCAATGGCCTGGGCTATATTTTTGAGGTTGATGAAGCTTCGGTTATTCCAAACCCAAAACTTAGCATATTAGCTGGTGGGCTTGCGCCTTTGGGCGAGTTCCGCGAAACATGGATCTTCCAGGTGCTGAAAGCATTGGCTAAAAAGTTTGATTTCTCTTTATCAAACCCAATTGAAAAATTGGAAAAAGATAAATTGGATATCATCCTGAACGGTACCAACGAAATGGTGACCGTTTCTGTTGAGTATAACAAATGGAACGTACAAAGCTACCAGATAACGTTTGACGGCATAATCCGGATGCTGGAAGAGCAACAGGAACGCCGCGGCGACGAAGGCATGGACGATATGGAAAACTATCGGGTGCTTAAAACCTGCCCTACCTGTGATGGCGCGCGATTGAAAAAGGAATCCCTCCATTTTAAAGTCGATGGTAAAAACATCTTCGAACTGGCCATAATGGATATCAATACCCTGCAGGATTGGTTTGAGAATTTGGAGGATAGATTAACCGAACGCCAGAACGTTATCGCCAAAGAAATTTTAAAAGAGATCCGCGCACGTATTGTGTTTTTGATGGATGTGGGGTTAAGCTATTTAACGCTTGACCGTACTGCTAAAACCTTATCGGGTGGTGAAGCACAACGCATTCGTTTAGCAACACAAATAGGTTCGCAGTTAATGAACGTGATGTATATTTTGGACGAGCCAAGCATCGGCCTGCACCAGCGCGATAACGAGCGTTTAATTAATGCCCTTAAAAACCTGCGCGATTTGGGTAATACCGTATTAGTGGTTGAGCATGATAAGGACATGATATTGGAAGCTGACCATGTTATTGACATGGGCCCGGCAGCCGGCGTACATGGTGGCCAAATAGTAGCGCAAGGCACACCTGCCGAGTTAATGAAATGCCATACCCTTACCACGTCATACATTAATGGCGAGCGCGAAATTGCTATCCCGAAGAAAAGGCGCGAGGGCAACGGCAAAACATTATCGCTTAAAAAAGCTACCGGGCATAACCTTAAAAAGGTGAGTGTCGAGTTCCCGTTAGGTAAGCTGATAGGCGTTACCGGCGTATCGGGTAGTGGTAAATCAAGTTTAATAACCGAGACATTGTACCCGATATTAAACCATCATTTTTTCAGGGCAAAGAAACATCCGCTGCCTTATGAGAAGATAGAAGGTTTAGAAAATATAGATAAAGTAATTGAGATAGACCAAACCGCAATTGGCCGGACACCACGATCAAACCCGGCTACCTATACAGGGGTTTTCTCTGATATCCGTAACCTGTACGTGGCGTTGCCCGAGTCGCGTATCCGTGGTTATAAACCGGGGCGCTTCTCGTTCAACGTAAAAGGCGGCCGTTGCGAAACCTGCCAGGGCGCGGGCATGAAAGTTATCGAAATGAATTTTCTGCCGGATGAACAAGTTCCCTGGGAGGAATGTGGTGGCAGACGTTATAACCGCGAAACCTTAGAAGTGCGCTACAAAGGCAAATCCATAAGCGATGTGCTTGATATGAGTATTGAAGATGCTGTTCCGTTTTTTGAGCATATTCCGTCTATCTATCGTAAAGTAAAAACGTTACTGGATGTTGGTTTGGGCTATATCCGTTTAGGGCAATCATCAACCACGCTATCAGGCGGCGAGGCGCAGCGGGTTAAACTGGCTACCGAACTTTCTAAAAAAGATACCGGCAATACATTCTATATATTAGATGAGCCTACAACCGGCCTGCACTTCGAAGATATTAACGTACTGTTAGGCGTGTTATACCAATTAGTTGATAAAGGCAACACCGTATTAGTTATAGAGCATAACCTGGATGTTATAAAAGTGGTTGACCACGTGATTGATCTTGGACCCGAAGGTGGGTCGGGTGGTGGAAACATTCTGTTCTC
>JACMRC010000269.1 GCA_014376655.1 Mucilaginibacter sp.
AACCTGGAGAAATTCGCGAAGACTGTACCATCTGCTAAAAAGATAGGTGTTGCCAAGCTGCCCGGTTATACCTTTGTGTTTAACAGTACCGGCGAGGATGAATCGGCCAAAGCCAATGTGATGAGATCGTTTGATAAGGATGCTATAGTTTGGGGTACGCTTATTGAGCTGGATGATGAAGAACGAAGCAACTTTCATGATCCTTTATGGAACACCACCCTGAAACTTGAATACGCCCTATGTTTTGATCTCAATGATAATATATACCATGCCGAGATCTTTGTAACACAGCCGCATGCTATCAGTCTGCACCTGTTGCCGTACGATTGGTATCACGCTAAAATATTAAAGCTGGCCAAGGATGCTGATCTGCCCGCCCAATACATCAGCCAGATAGCCATAATGCCCTATAAGATAGACCCGGACGAGGTACGCCGACATCGGAGGTTGAAGAATCTGTAATCACAGATTAACTTGATTTGTATGGTTAGTGAGATGTAAATAATTAAGGTTGATTTATATGATTTTTTTTTCAGAATCATATAAATCAACCAATCCGTTTAATCTGTGATTAGCCTTTTGTTGGCGGTGTATCCATAGATTGGTCACCACCACGCTTTTTCATTTTAGCTTTACGTGTTTCCTTTAATTGTACGTATGTTTTTTGCTGATCGGCAGTAAGCACCGCGTTAACCTGCTCTTCTGATGTTTGCATTAATGCTTTTATCGTCTGCCTGTTTGCTTTTTTATCGCCAGTATTGTTTGCCTTTAAACTGTCTACCTTATTGGCCCTCGCTAATAGGATTGTATTAATCTTTTCAGATTGTGCAGCATCAAGGTTTAAGTTTTTCTGTAACGCTTTCATCTGGTGACCCACGCGCTGGTCTGCTGACTTAGTTAAAAGTTGTGCATTTGCAAACATTACCGACCCTGCCAGTAAACCTGCAATTAAAAGTAATTTCTTCATGTTTCTCATTTGTGTTTGTACAGGTAGTTGGATAGTGGGATAGTTAAAAGGTTTAATATTAAACAAAAAAGGCTCCTACGGTAGTAGGAGCCTCGCTATAATTGTAATATTCTATTATAACAAATTGCTATCAGTAAGTACCTGGTTCATGGCACGGACAGCATCAGCGCTTTTGTTAAATGATGCTTGCTCATCGGCAGTTAATTTAAAATCAACCACTTTTTCCCATCCACCTTTACCTAATATAACCGGCACTACTAATGAGATGTCTTTTTGGCCATACTCGCCGTCTAAAGCAACACCGCATGATATCAGTTTCTTTTGGTCGCGTACAATAGCTTCAACCATAAACGCAGTACCCGCGCCCGGTGCGTACCAGGCAGATGTACCGATCAACCCGGTTAAAGTAGCACCACCAACCATAGTAGCTTTAACTATTTTGTCTTGCTGTTCCTGGCTTAAAAACTGTGTAACCGGGATACTGTTCCAGGTAGCGTGGTTTATCAATGGGATCATGGTGGTATCACCGTGGCCGCCAATAACAACCGCGTTTAAATCAGCTGGCGAGCAGCCTAATTCCTGGCTCAGGTAATATTTAAACCTTGCCGAATCTAACGCGCCACCCATACCTATAATACGATTCTTAGGTAAGCCCGATGTTTTAAGGGTAAGGTAGTTCATTGTATCCATTGGGTTTGAAACCACAATGATGATGGTGTTAGGCGAATATTTCAAAACGTTTTCGGTAACGCTCTTTACTATACCTGCATTTACACCTATTAGTTCCTCGCGGGTCATGCCGGGTTTACGTGGCAGGCCAGAGGTTATAATAACAACTTCCGAATCGGCAGTAGCTGCATAATCATTGGTAACGCCTTTTATTTTAGTATCAAACTCTAACAGGGCAGAGGTTTGCATCATGTCGATAGCCTTGCCTTCGGCAAAACCCTCGCGGATGTCTAATAAAATAAGTTCTTCGGCTAATTCTTTCCTGGCGATGTTATCCGCACATGTAGCACCTACTGCACCGGCACCAACAACTGTTATTTTCATAGTATTTTGATTTTATAAAGAAGGAATTTAATTGCGTGCAATTTTAGTAAAAATTTATAAAATACTGTCGCTGCATTGTTAAAATAGCATTATTAATACATAAACACGCCGTTTTATGCTTTTAATAAATTAATAATGGTGATTTACAACATTGTTGTATAATGTTATTGTTTGTTAGTTTAATTTTTATAGAAATTAGTAAAAACAGCTGATTTGTATTTTTTAGTGCTTTATTTTACTGTTTTTGCCATCATTGAATAGTTTTATTGTAACAATTTATATTTTTTTTAACTTTTTTTGATAAATTTTGTAAAAAATAGAAATATTAATATAAATTTGCTACCATATACTTAGACAACGCGCTAAAAAATATAATCTGAATCAAACTTTACAAAATAACTTAAAAAAATGGCAGCAAAACTCGAGTACATCTGGCTTGATGGATACAAACCAACTCAAAGCCTTCGTAGCAAAACAAAAATTGAAAAAGATTTCAGCGGTAAATTAGAAGATTGCCCGCTTTGGAGCTTTGATGGTTCATCAACAGAGCAGGCACCGGGTGGCTCGTCTGATTGTGTTTTAAAGCCGGTATTTATTTGCCCTGATCCGCAAAGAAAAGAAGCTTACTTGGTAATGTGCGAAGTATTGGATTCAAAAGGAAAACCACACGAGTCAAACGGACGTGCGCTTATCCAGGATGATGACAATGATTTTTGGTTTGGTTTTGAGCAAGAGTATTTCTTATGGGATCCTAAAACCGACAAACCTCTTGGTTTCCCGGCTGCTGGTTACCCTGCACCACAAGGCCCATACTATTGTTCAGTAGGTGCTAACAATGCATACGGTCGCGAAATTGTTGAAGAACACTTAGACGTATGTTTAGAAGCAGGCTTAAACGTTGAAGGTATCAATGCAGAAGTTGCAGCTGGTCAATGGGAATTCCAGATCTTCTCTAAAGGCGCTAAAGATGCAGGTGATCAAATTTGGGTTGCACGTTATTTATTAGAAAGAATAGGCGAAAGCTACGGCGTGTCAATTAACTGGCATTGCAAACCATTAGGTACTTTAGACTGGAATGGTTCTGGTATGCATGCTAACTTCTCAAATACATTATTACGTACCGCAAACAGCGAAGCTAAATTTAAAGCAGTTTGCGAGGCTTTCCGCCCTGCAGTTGCTGAGTGCGTTGCTGTATATGGCGCACATAACGAATTGCGTTTAACAGGTAAACACGAAACAGCTTCTATAACTGATTTTAGCTATGGTGTATCAGATCGTGGTGCTTCTATCCGTATACCATTGTATACTGTAGATCACGCATGGAGTGGTTACTTAGAAGATCGTCGTCCTAACTCGGCTGCCGATCCATATAAAGTAGCTGCAGTTATCATTAAAACTGTAAAAACAGCTAAAGTTTAATACTTAGCTAATTAAATATTAATGCAAATAGCGATGGGTTTTAACCCATCGCTATTTTTGTTTTATATAGCTTTTGTAATCGCTCGATGTGATTTCTGTTAACCCCTCAACAGACAAATTAAATAGATATACCCAACAGTTTCTTATTCCATCCGAAGTTTCAACCGGCAATAGTTCGCGGATAAAAAGATTAGGTTGGTCCTGGTCGGGGCCAAAGCCTTCGTAATCATCTAATAAAGTAAATGTTTCAGTATTATTTAATTTGTAGATAGTCCCCGTAATGGGATAACCATTTTCACTGTCAATTATAGCACCAGGATATTCGCCGATATCATATAATCTGCCTTTAAAACTCCCTGAACCAATAAGGATTGAATTGTTGTTTAAATACGTGACAAATTCATTGTCGGCATCTAATAACGATCCGTACACAAACAAAAACTCATTTATCATCTTTAAATATAAAATTTTAGGTTAGGATAACTATCTTGCTTAATATTGAATGATTTTTATCCGCGCCATGAACGAGCATCAAATTACAGCATATGTACAAGAAAACAACATACAAAAAATAAAATTTGCCTTTGCAGATATTGATGGGGTATTGCGCGGTAAAGTGATCCACACCAAAAAATTCCTTGATGGTTTGCAAAGTGGTTATGGTTTTTGCGATGTGGTTTTTGGCTGGGACAGCAGCGATGTATGTTATGATAACGTAGAGCTTACAGGCTGGCACACCGGCTATCCGGATAAGGCTTGCCATATTGATCTTTCAACTTTTCGCCAGGTGCCGTGGCAGGATAACATCCCTCTTTTTATTGGCGATTTTAGCGATGCCAATGGTAAAGGTTTAGCAGCCTGTCCGCGTAGCTTATTGAAACGAATTACTAAAGAATGTGAAGCGTTAGGCTATCACCCCGAGTTTGCGCAGGAGTTTGAATGGTTCAATTTTAGGGAAACACCCCAGAGTTTGCAAGATAAAAGCTTTACCAACCTTGAGCCGTTAACGCCGGGGATGTTTGGGTATTCTATATTACGGACATCAGAAAATAGCGAGTTTTGCGACGACCTGGTTGATCTGCTGGCTAAATTTAATATTCCCTTAGAGGGTTTTCATACCGAAACAGGGCCGGGCGTATATGAAGCTGCTATACTGCATAGCCACGTTATGGAGGCCGCAGATAGGGCGGCGCTTTTAAAAACTGCGGTTAAAGAAATTGCTTATAAGCATGGCATAGTTGCCACTTTTATGGCTAAGTGGAATGAGAATCTTCCGGGCTGTGGTGGCCATATCCACCAAAGCCTATGGGACAGAAATCAAACTAAAAACTTGTTTTATGATGGTAAAGACATTAATAAAATGAGCGAAATACATAAACAATACTTAGCGGGCCAGTTATATTGCCTGCCGCATATATTGCCAATGTATGCACCTACTATAAACAGTTATAAGCGTTTAATTGAAGGTGCATGGGCACCAACTACTATAACCTGGGCGGTTGAAAACAGGACGACTGCTTTCCGTGTGCTTAACTCGGCAGAAGAATACACCCGTTTAGAAACCCGGATCCCGGGTGCCGATACTAATCCATATTTGGCAATGGCTGCCGCGTTGGCATCCGGCTTGTATGGTATAAAAAACAAACTGAGTTTAGATGTGCCGCAAACTGTAGGTAATGGTTACCAAAACACATCAAATGGTAGCATACAACCAAACTTGCATGCCGCAACTTTGGATATGAAAAATTCGGCTATTGCTAAAGAGATCTTAGGAGCTGATTTTGTAGAGCACTTTACACAAACCCGTTTATGGGAATGTAAACAGTTTGCCAAAAGCGTTACCGATTGGGAGCTGAAAAGATACTTTGAAATAATATAAACCAATTATAACCTGTATTTAAATGCGTTTTATCCAAAAGGCTGTAGCCT
>JACMRC010000270.1 GCA_014376655.1 Mucilaginibacter sp.
CAAACTTTTTACCGGCTTGCTGTAACACGTGCAATATCATGCTGGTAATGGTGGTTTTGCCATGGCTGCCGCCAATCACCACGCGAATTTTATCTTTTGATTGCTCGTAAATATAATCTGGGTATGAGTAGATCCTGATGCCCAGCTCCTGCGCTTTTAGCAATTCGGGGTTATCGATACGGGCATGCATCCCAAGGATAACTGCGTCAAGGTCAGCGGTTATCTTTTCAGCATCCCACCCTTCCTGCGCCGGCAGGATCCCGTACTTACCCAGGCGCGAAGCCGAGGGCTCGAACAGTACATCATCAGAACCGGTAACGTCAAATCCTTTTTTATGCAAAGCGATGGCAAGGTTGTGCATGGCGCTTCCCCCTATCGCTATAAAATGTACCCTCATCAATAATTATTAGTGTAGCAATTATGCGACAAATAAACGTAAAAACAGCTGTAGCGGCAACAATTATTTAAATATAAAGCATTATTTTAACAGCATTACAGGTATGGTTGAATTTTTAGCCAATTGCTGCGATATACTGCTGTGCAGTATCGACCGTAAAAAGCTATAATTATGCGGTAGCGCAATTACCATTTGCGCTTTCTGTTCTTTGGCAAAATCGAGTATCCCCGTAAGTACATCGGCATGGTTCTCGTAAAAATATTTTGGCTTAAACGCTTTAAGCATATCGTGCAGGGCACTTTCTTCGGCAAGCTGCTCCGGGTCCTTACCCGCATGTTTACCTTCGGTATCAACATTTAATACCAGCAGTTTAATAGCTTGTTTACCTAAAAGCTTGTGCAAAAACGCCATCGGGATATTTTCTTTAACCTTTTTAAAATCGCAGGCTATAACGGCTTCGTTAATTAAATGATAGTGGTAACCGGGTGGCACTACAATTACCGGCGCCGGGCTTAGCTTAGATATCTTGATCACGTGGTTGCCAATACCCGGGCGCCCCTCTCTAACGGTGCTATTACCAATGCTGCCTAATATCACCAGGTCGGCATCTTGCTCCTCAATCACATCCACCACAGCACGCAACAAGTGCGAGCGATTTAGGCGGGTTATAATCTCAACTCCTTCTCGCACTATTTTGCTTAGTTTATGCTTCAGTTTGTTTAACTGCGTGATGCGGTTTTTTGCCTCTTCTTCTATCTCTTCCTCGCGTAGCATCACCATATCCGGGTTAGGCAGCATAGTTTCGTAAGGCGATATGTAATAGGCGTTCATCAAAATTATTTTACTTACATCACTTTGGTGACTTAGTTGGGCGGCGAAATTAGCGGCGTTGAAAGCAGCGTCAGAAAAATCGACAGGTACGAGGTAGGTTTTCATATTGACGAGTTTAAATACCTTGACCGGGATGGTTTAAAGGTTATTATAAGCAAATTTAGGCGGTTAATATTGTTGCATTGTCACCAAGGCTTCATAATAATTATCCAACTTGGTTATAAAAAATATCTGCATACAGTTGTACTGTAATAAATAACATTACAATTAACAATGAACGGACGGTTACCTATAGCTATGCACATTATGACGTTACTTTGCGCTTCGGGCTAAGTAACGAGTCGGAGAATAATCAGTTTGTTAAACAACACTTCACTTTAGGCTACTAATTACCGGAATTAAACAGATTTTAATGATTACACCGATTTTGATTTGCAATCGGTGTAATCATTAAAATCAAAAAAATAATCGGTGCACCCTACAATATAAATTTAGCTGCTACCCACTCTTTATCTTTTTTGTGGGTGATGTATTTGAGGTTGTATTTTCGGGCTTCATCGGTGATGATCTCGAGGTCGGGGTCTTCGTAAAAACCACTGAAATAGATCTCGCCGCCGGGTTTCAGAACCTCGGCATAACGCTCCATCTGGTCTAAAAGGATATTACGGTTGATATTGGCCAGAATAATATCGTATTGCTCGTTAGGAATAGCTTCTTTTGAACCGCAAAGGGCTTTTATGTTACTGATATTGTTCAGCGCAGAGTTTTCGATAGTGCTGTCATAGCAAATATCGTCATAATCTATCGCGGTGATATCTTTAGCGCCAAGTTTGGCAGCAAGGATAGCCAGGATGCCTGTTCCACAGCCCATGTCCAATACCTTTTTATCTACAAAATCATTCTCCAGCATCAGGCTCATGATCATGGCCGTGGTTTGGTGGTGGCCGGTGCCAAATGCCATTTTAGGGTCGATGATGATCTCGTGAGGGATATCCGTATTTCCTTCATGGAAAGTGGCACGCACAAAAACCTGGTCGCCTATCTGGATAGGCTCAAAATTACTTTCCCACACTTCGTTCCAGTTTTTTTGCGGGATGAGTGTGATATCGTAACTAAATGTGAACGATTCGCGGTAGATCTCCAGCGTATTATCCAACAGCTCCTGATTAAAATTATCTACCGGGATATAGGCCTTAAAGCCAAGGTCGAGTTCCTCAAAAGTATCGAAACCGATATCCCCCAAAGCACTTATCAGCAAGTCCTGCTGGTAATCTTCGGTAGTGATGG
The DNA here is from genome assembly GCA_014376655.1 of Mucilaginibacter sp. Taxonomy (GTDB): domain Bacteria; phylum Bacteroidota; class Bacteroidia; order Sphingobacteriales; family Sphingobacteriaceae; genus Mucilaginibacter. The sequence continues at coordinate 2,516 of JACMRC010000270.1, forward strand.
TGGTGAAGAGTAATTCGTAGTAATTCATTGTTGTAGATATGAGTATTGAGATGTGAGATATGAGACTTAACAACCTAAGCAGCTTGTCTCAAATCTCATATCTAACATCTCAAATCTAAATTAGTTGAATGCTTTTACAATATCTGTAAAGTCGCGTGATTTTAGGGATGCGCCGCCAATAAGGCCGCCATCGATATCCGCGCAAGCGAAAAGCTCTGCAGCGTTTTTAGGGTTACAGCTTCCACCGTAAAGGATAGTAGTGTCATCAGCAACCTGCTGACCGTATTTTGTAGCAAGTTCCGCACGGATAAACGCGTGGATCTCCTGCGCCTGGTCAGACGTTGCAGTAACACCTGTACCAATTGCCCAAACCGGCTCGTATGCCAATACTATCTGGCCAAATTTATCGGCATCTAAATGGAAAACACCTTCTACCAACTGGCTTTTAATGATATTAAAATGCTCTTTAGCTTCGCGCTGCTGTAAAGTTTCGCCAATACAAAAGATAGGTTTTAAACCGTTTGCTAAAGCGGTATCGGTTTTTTTAGCTAAAAGCTCGTTGCTTTCGCCAAAATACTGGCGGCGTTCCGAGTGGCCAAGAATAACGTACTCGGCACCGGTAGACTTTACCTGGCGTGCAGAAACTTCGCCTGTGTAAGCGCCGCTTTCGGCCTGGTGTGCGTTTTGTGCGCCAACAGTTACATTATTGTAGCCTTTGGTTAACTGAGCCAAACTGTGCAGGTGAATAAAGGGGCTGCAAACTACAACCTGCTGGTTGCCGGTTGCTTCATCCTTAACCATGTTAGTCACTTCAGAAAATAGCGCTAAGCCTTCGCTGTAATCAAGGTTCATTTTCCAGTTTCCGGCTACAATTTTTTTTCTCATTTCTATATTATTTATTGATTTTAAGATTATTACGATTACACTGATTTACTAAAGCTTAGTCAATTTACTTATTTCTGTAAGCCCTCGTTAACTCGTACACCTCAGTTAAAATCGCCTTTTCGGCATCATCAAACTTGCGGTGCGGGCGGCGGGCAATAACACGGTCGGTAGTTTCCATCATCTTATCGAAACCGTACTCCACAAAGCCATCGGCCCCACCCCACGAAAAATCGGGGATGTAATTTGGCGGGTATCCTCCACCAAAAACGTTTGCGTTTACGCCTACAACCGTACCCGTGTTAAACATAGTGTTGATGCCGCTTTTGGCGTGGTCTGCCATAATAAGGCCGCAAAACTGCAGTCCCGTTGGGC
>JACMRC010000271.1 GCA_014376655.1 Mucilaginibacter sp.
GCTATCATGTTATATTTTAAAGATGCCTGGTCGTTATCGCCCGAGATCTGGTTGCGTAGCACAGCAGTTAAGTAAACCAATGGATCGTTGTTTGGTGCTTGCAAGGCTTTAGGTATGCTAACCGCACTATAGTTATTTTCTTTAACGCCAGAAAAACGGGTTTGTACGCTCTTGCCATCAAACGCGTGGATAACACCACGTTCGCCCCAAACTTCCATATCTTTTAAGTTGAGTGCCCAATTCCATGATGCTTCAATAGAAGCAGTCGCGGTAGCATACTCAACTAATATAGTAGCGTCGTCTTCAACTTTAGGATATACCGCTGGTTTGTAATGTTTGGCTATAGCTGTAATAGCAATAGGGCGTTCGCCATGCATTAACCAGGTAGCCAGGTCGGCACCGTAGCAGCCAAAATCGTTTAACGCACCAGCGCCGTTTAATACCGGGTCTGTCAACCACTCTAAAAATTCGGGACTGCAACCAATTTCTTTTGGTCCTCTATGCCCATCGCGAATTACCATACGGCGTATTTTACCAATACTGTCCTGGTTAACAACATTGTAAATGTATTGGAATGATGGGTACCAGGTGGTTTCATAATTCACTAATACTTTAACATTATACTTTTTAGACAGGGCCTCGATACGTTTTGCCTGTACCAATGTTGCTGCTAATGGTTTTTCAACCATCACAGGGATGTGCAACGGAGCACAAACTTCAACAATATCCACGTGTTTGCCAACCGCGTTGTAGCCCAGCATAACTTCTGGTTTACGGGCCTTGATCATTTTATTTACGTCATCAAAATAAAGTGAATCGGGCAGGTTAAAGCGTTTTTTGTATTTCTCCCATAGCGGGCGGCTTGGCTCGTATATACCAACAATATTAGCCGATCCTTTTTTCATCTGGCTAAAAAAGCCCAGGATATGATCATGGTTTAACCCGTAAACGCCTAAACGCAAGCGTGTATCCTGTGCTTTAACACAAAGTGTAGATACGGCTAATACAGCTAATAGTGTTAGCGTTAATTTTCTATTTTTCATTTGAAAGTGAATAAGGTGCGCTTGAATCTTTTATACCTCTTTGCGTGTTGGGTTTATCGGACATTACATAGTTTAATACTCCGCCTTTTATCAGATCTGTATGGTTGAAATAGTTAAGATCATAAGGTTTGCCATTAAATGTTAACGATTGTACATACTGGTTAGCATCGCTGTTGTTTGGTGCGTTGATAATCAGTTGCTTACCGCTCTCCAACGTAACTATTAACGATTTAAATAACGGTGTACCCAAAACATATTGACCGCTGGTTGGGCATACAGGATAAAACCCCATTGATGAGAAGATGTACCAGGCTGATGTTTGGCCGTTATCCTCGTCGCCGCAATAACCATCAGGAGTAGCTTTGTATAGTTTTTTCATCGCGTCGCGGATATGCATTTGCGATTTCCATGGCTGGCCTGCAAAGTTATACAGGTACAACATGTGTTGGATAGGCTGGTTACCATGTGCATACTGACCCATGTTAACAATCTGCATCTCGCGAATTTCGTGGATAACACCACCATAGTAGCTATCGTCAAATACCGGTGGTATAATGAAGATAGAATCCAGCTTATTAACAAACTGTTTTTTGCCACCTAACAAGTTAACCATGCCCTGGATATCATGTAAAGCAGCCCAGCTGTAGTGCCACGCGTTACCTTCTGTAAAAGCATCACCCCATTTAAGCGGATTGAATGGAGTTACCCATGATCCGTCATTGTTTTTGCCACGCATTAAACCAATTGACGGGTCGAATAAATTGCGGTAGTTTAAGCTGCGTTTTTTATAGATGTCGATCTCTGATGCAGGTTTGCCTAAAGCTTTACCTAATTGGTAAATAGCAAAATCATCATACGCATACTCTAACGTACGGGCAGCGTTCTCGTTGGTCTTAACATCGTAAGGAACATAACCTAAAGTGTTGTAGTACTGAACCCCACGACGGCCGGTAGCATTTGGGCCTTCATTATTGGCACCATGTTTTACAGCTTCCCATAAGGAATTGATGTCCTGCCCGCGGATGCCTTTTAAATAAGCATCGGCAACAATAGAGGCTGAGTTATTACCAATCATACAATCAGAATAACCCGGGCTTGACCACTCAGGCAGCCAGCCACCTTCTTTGTAATCATTAGCCAAACCCATCTGCATTTCTTTATCAATTGATGGGTAAACTAAGTTTAAGAAAGGGTACAACGCACGGAAAGTATCCCAAAAACCAGTACCGGCAAACTTATAGCCCGGCATTACTTCGCCATTTTGAGCGCTGTAGTGCATTACTTTGTTTGATGCATCCAACTCATACATTTTATGAGGGAAGAACAACATACGGTAAAGGCTTGAGTAGAATGTACGGGTTTGATCGACCGTACCACCAGATACTGTAAGGCGGCTTAAGGTTTTGTTCCAGATAGCGCGGCCTTTTGCAGCAGTAGCATCAAAGCTGTCGCCGGCAATTTCTCTTTTTAAGTTAGTTTCTGCTTGTTCTAAGCTAATGAACGATGAAGCAACACGCAAGTGTACTACTTCGCCTGTTTTGGTTGAGAAGCCAATTGCAGCTAAAGCATGTTTAGCATTTGTTTCCAAACCGTTAGATATAGTAGCCGATTCAGGATGTGCGCCTTCGCCGTTCTTGTTAGCGCGGGTTGCATCTATTATACTATAAGTACGTGTTAAAGTAAATGGCTTATCAACGTAGATAACAAAGTAGTTTTTAAAGTTTTTTAAAGCTGGTCCTGAAGCCTGGGTTGAGTAACCTACTATTTTATTCTCGCCGGGGATAACTTTAACATACGATCCGTTGGCGAAAGCATCTACTACGATAAATGAACTATCTGCTTTAGGGAAAGTAAATCTAAATTGTGCAGCGCGTTCGGTAGGGGTGATTTCGGTTATGATATCATGATCTGCCAGATAGGCGCTATAATAGTATGGTTTAGATACCTCTGCCTTATGCGAGAACCAGCTGGCACGGGCATTTTGCGTAACTTTTAAGTGTTTGGTTATTGGCATGATAGAAAACTGGCCATAATCCCCCATCCATGGCGAAGGCTGGTGCGTTTGTTTAAAGCCCTGGATCTTGTGTGAATCATAAGTATATGCCCAACCGTCGCCGTTAGGGCCGGTTTGCGGGGTCCAGAAATTCATTCCCCATGGCACAGCAGTACAAGGGTAAGTGTTACCGTTTGATAGGTCGGGTCTTGAGTCGGTACCCATCAACGGGTTAACCCAATCTACCGGGTTGGTTATTTTGCCAACTTCCTGGGCGAAAACTGTACCGCATATTAATAACAATGCAAGAGATAAAAAACGTTTCATAAAGGTTATTTAATAGTATATAAACTATGGTGTATGGTTGGTTATAATTTTGGTGTTAACAGTTTAATTGTGACGGCAATAGTAACAATAAAAACTTAAAATAAGGAAGCATTTCCGCCGAGTTTTATTTTACCTAAATGCCTGTAAGCAGCTTCGGTAGCTTCGCGTCCGCGTGCCGTTCGCATTAAAAAGCCTTCCTGTATTAAAAAGGGTTCGTAAACCTCTTCTATGGTACCTTCGTCTTCGCCAACAGCTGTAGCAATGGTTTTTAAGCCTACAGGGCCGCCTTTAAACTTATCTATAATTGTGGTAAGGATCTTGTTATCCATTTCGTCGAGTCCATGCTCATCAACGTTTAGTGCGTTAAGCGCATATTTGGCAATGCCTGTATCAATGTTGCCATCGCCTTTTATTTGTGCGAAATCGCGGGTACGGCGTAATAGCGCATTAGCTATACGTGGGGTACCACGGCTGCGGCGCGCTATTTCATAAGCGCCTTCATCGCTAATAGGGGTTTTTAATATAGATGCCGAGCGTAATACTATCGTAGTTAATAACTTTGCATCATAATATTCCAGCCTTGAATTTATACCGAAACGGGCACGTAGTGGTGCTGTTAATAACCCGGAACGTGTGGTAGCACCAACAAGGGTGAATGGGTTAAGCGAGATTTGCACCGAGCGGGCATTAGGGCCGCTCTCCAGCATAATATCTATCTTAAAGTCCTCCATTGCCGAATATAAATACTCTTCAACCAAGGGGCTTAAACGGTGTATCTCATTAATGAATAAAATATCACCAGTTTCTAAATTGGTCAATAAGCCGGCAAGGTCGCCGGGTTTATCCAATACAGGGCCCGATGTTATTTTGATACCAACTCCCATTTCGTTAGCGATGATATATGACAGCGTGGTTTTACCTAATCCCGGGGGGCCATGTAATAAAACATGGTCAAGCGCTTCGCCGCGCTGGCGGGCTGCCTGTACAAATATCTTTAAGTTTTCTAATAATTTAAACTGACCGGTAAAATCCTCGAAAGCCTGCGGACGTAAAACTTTTTCAATATCACGCTCGGCAGGGGATAGGTGTTCGCCGTCAGGATCAAGATGCTCATTCATTGAGTCAAAAATAAGATTTTTGAAAGATTAGTGACTAAAGATTGAAGATTAGTTTTTGCAAGATTAAAATTAAAGAAGATAGTACCAATCTTTAATCTTCAATAACCAATCTTTATCCCTCAGGATACTTGCGGAAGATACTGTTTATGCGCATCCTTAAAACACCCAAAACAGCTTCTTTAAAAATACCTTTTGACATTTTTGAAGAGCCTGCTGTACGGTCTGTAAATATGATGGGGATCTCGGTTACGATAAAGCCATGTTTAACCGCGGTGTATTTCA
>JACMRC010000030.1 GCA_014376655.1 Mucilaginibacter sp.
ATTTTATTATACAATGCTACAACCAGGTCCTCCTTGGTTTTGTAATGATAAAATAAAGTGCCGTTGGCAACACCCGCTTCGGCAGCTATTTTGGCCGTAGGTGTCCCGTGGAAACCATCTGCCACAAACAACCGCTATGCGGTTGCCTGTATTTGTTCTTGTTTACTCACTGTGTTATAGACTAATTAGTCTATAAATATATAAATATTTTAACTTTTTCTTTAAATATTTTCAAAGAAAAGTTTGGCTATTAATTAGGAGATTTCTTCGCTGCCTTTTCCTGTTCTTTTTGGATCTTCTCTGTTGCCTTTTTTATGGAGTCTTGCTTAGCTTGCGCCGCCTTCTTTTTCTTGTTAAAAAATCCTTTTAGTAAAAAATTGCCTTGGGCGGCTTTCAAATCCTCATTTAAAGTAGCGGTTGTTGCGTGTACAGTTTTCATGGTGGTTTTTGCCTGGGCTACCGTTTTTTCCATATCGCGGGCCATTTTATCATTGTTTAATAACCGGCCTATACTACCCTGGCCGCCGTTTACCTTGGTTACGATTTGTGATAATCCATCAATAAGCGTTCCGGCATTATCCGCCATCTTGGTAAACTTGGCAATTATCTTATCTACGTCAACCGGGTTAACAGAGCCTACCTGGTCACCGTCTTTAACCATTTCGGTAGTATTGGCACCGCCTGGTGCTAAAACAACCAGCTTGTCACCCATAAGCCCGTCGCTGCCTATGCTCATTTTAGCATCCTTTTTAACAAACTTCTTTACGTCGTCGTCTATGTTTAGTGTAACTTTTACGGTTGTATCGTTCACAATCGCTATGTCATTAACAACGCCAACGTTAATACCGGCAAACCTTACGTTATTGCCCACCTGTAAGCCGTTTACGTTTTTAAATGTGCCGCTTAGCTTAATAGTGGAACTAAACAGGTTTTTTTGATTGCCTATAAAAAATATTGCTGCTATTAATACCAGCAAGCCAATGAAGGTAAACAGGCCTATTCTTATTTTTTGTGATGGGGTAGTTTTCATGATACGTCTTTAAAAAATGATTGTACAATTTTATTTTTTGACTTTTTAAGGCCGTCAAATGTTCCTTCATCTATGTATTCGCCATCATTCATAATCACGACACGGTCGGCGGTTATGCGAGCGCATTCCATGTCGTGGGTTATGATGATGGATGTTGTTTTATACTTTTTCTGCATGTCCAGTATCAACTCGCTTATCTCGCGGGATGTTATAGGATCAAGGCCGGTTGTTGGCTCATCATACAGCATTATCTCAGGTTTAATAATAAGCGTCCGTGCAAGGCCCGCTCTTTTACGCATACCGCCGGATAAGTCTGATGGCATTTTATCAGCAGCGTCGGACAAGCCAACAGAATCTAAAACCTCTTCTACCCGCTGGTCAATCTCCGACCGGTCAGTCAGCTTTAAAACCCGAGTAAGCGGAAACTCCAGGTTCTCGCGCACCGTCATCGAATCATAAAGCGCCCCGCTTTGAAACAGGAAGCCTATTTTCATGCGCAATTCTTTTAGCTCTTTGTCGTTCAGCTCGGCCACTTCCTCGCCAAAAACTTTAAGCGTTCCGGCATCCGGCATAAGCATTCCTACAATGCATTGTATAGTAACAGACTTACCCTGGCCAGATCTACCCAAAACCACCACATTCTCGCCGCGGTGTACGGTAAGGTTTATATCCGTTAAAACATCTTTGCTGCCGAATGATTTTTTGAGGTTTTTTATCTCAATAACCACTTCGTGCTTATCATGGGTTTTCTTTTCTGTTGGCTCGGCCACTATCTCTTTCTCTGCCATGATCTATTTATAAAATAATAAACTGGTTATCTGTACGGCAATGGCATCAATAACAAAGATCCAAAGCGATGCGGTGACCACGGCCGAGTTTGCGGCCAAACCCACGCTCTCTGTCCCCTTGCTTGAATGGAAGCCTTTATAGCAGCCCACAAAGCCTATAGCGAGGCCGAAAAAGATGGTCTTAATGAATGCGGGAACAAAATCGGTATAATCTAAAGATGCGATGACCTTGGTGGCATACAATGGTAGGCTGATATGGTCGCGCAGGTTTAGGGCCAGGAAACCGCCAAACAGGCCTATAACGTCGCCAATTACAGAAAGCAGGGGAACCATTAGCGTTGTGGCTAATATGCGCGTAACAACCAAATATTGCAGCGGGTTAGCGCCCGATACCTCCATGGCATCCAGTTGCTCGGTTACTTTCATGCTGCCCAGCTCGGCACCAATGCTTGATGCAATTTTACCGGCACAAATTATGGCGATGATAACAGGGCCAATTTCGCGCACAAAAGAAACGGATAGTGTTTTGGGCAACATACTTGCCGCGCCAAACTCTACAAGGGTGGGCCTTAACTGTAAAATTAAAACCACACCCATTATAAAGGAAGTGATACCAACCAGCATCATTGACCGGTACCCTATTTCATAACATTGGCGAACAAATTCTGACCACTCAAACCCGCCAACAAAAATATTTTTGATGAAACGGGAAAAGAATGATACTTGCTCGCCAACGTCTTCCAGCCACTTTTTCCAGCCGGGTATAGTAATTTCTTCTGCCATGGTTATGCTATTAACGTACTAACAACAAAGTTTTGCTTAATTGTTTTTACGTTCGATAAACTGGCCCCACGGCAGTAAGAGTTATTTAAGCATCGGCACTTCTATAATGAGTAATCGGGTAGCTGCCTGGGTATCAATAGTTATCGAACTGGTATCAACAACACCTAATGCATCTTTTTTGTTTAAAAGTTGGCCATCTATTTTTGCAGATCCCTCCAAAATAAATATATATGCCCCATTTCCGGCAGTTTTTATGTCATAGTTTATGGCTTTGCCTGCTTCAAATTCGCCCATAGAGAATGTAGCATCCTGGTTTATCCATAAAGCATCAACATTTTTGTCGCCGGTTACCAATGTGGTAAACTCGTTTAGTTTAAATTGATCTTTAAAATCGCGCTGGTCATACCTTGGCTCAATATTCTTGAATTTAGGGAATAACCAGATTTGCAGCGTATTTGCGGCTTCTGTTTTTGAGTGATTGTATTCTGAGTGTTCAACACCGGTACCTGCACTCATTACCTGTACTTCGCCTTCATGTATCACACCAATGTTGCCCATACTATCTTTATGTTCCAGCGCACCTTGTAATGGAATAGTAATAATTTCCATGTTATCATGCGGGTGGGTACCAAAGCCCATCCCTCCGGCAATTATATCATCGTTTAGTACCCTTAAGGCCCCAAAATTAACTTTATCCGGGTGATAGTAACCCGCAAAACTAAATGAGAAATTGGCTTTTAACCATCCGTGATCGCTTGTTCCCCGCTCATTGGCGGGATAAAATGTATTTTTCATATTGCTTAATTTACATGTTTAAACATACAATATTTATTCCACAAATTAATTATATGTATTTTTGCCGCAATTGTGTGTTCCCTAATGACAAAGAAAGCAATAATTGTAGG
>JACMRC010000272.1 GCA_014376655.1 Mucilaginibacter sp.
CCAAATAAGCCAATATCAGCAGTAAATAAGCGTTGATAGGTTACGGCGCAATTACTATATTTACCGCCCGTATAATACCTTAATATTATGTTTAGCTACAAGCCCAAATATAAAAAATCCGCTATATTATTGCTCCTTGCCGCAGCGTTTTCGTACGCGTTTATGTTAGACGACCCGAAAAAGCCCGACGAGAGCCGCTTTACCCCGGTAACCCTTACCCGCCCCGGCGAACTGGACGAGCCAAATACTTTCGAAGTGTTGAGCGATGGCCGCGTATTGATAAGCGAGCGTAAAGGCGCTATTAAATTGTTCGACCCACTTACCAAGCTGGTAAAAACAGTTGCCACGCTGCCGGTTAATACCAAATACACCAGCGCCACAGGTAAAGTTACCGAAGCCGAAGAAGGCTTAATGGGTTTAACTGTTGACCCCGACTTTAATAAAAATCATTTCATTTATACATTTTACGCGCCGCTTACCGAGAAGAAATGGAAGCTAACCCGCTGGAAATTTGAGAACGACGCGTTAGTTGCCGGCTCAGAAAAAGTACTGTTAGAGTTTGCTACCCAGCGCGAAGTATGTTGCCACACCGGCGGCGGTATGACCTGGGATGCTAAGAAGGACCTTTACTTAACCGTAGGTAATAACACAGCTTCGTTATTGTCAGCATCAACTGATGAGAACCCCGGCAAAGAAAGTCGCGACGATCAGCGTGGTACTGTAAATACTAATAGCTTATTAGGTAAGATCCTGCGGATCCACCCGGAAGCAAACGGTACTTATTCAATCCCCGCAGGTAACCTGTTCCCTAAAGGGACACCCAAAACCCTTCCTGAAATTTATACGATGGGCCACCGTAACCCATGGAGACCATCCATAGACAGCAAAACCGGTTGGTTATATTGGGGCGATATTGGCCCGGATGCAACCGACGATACAGAGCAAAGTCCGCGGGGTTATGATGAATTGAACCAAGCCCGTAAACCGGGTTTCTTTGGCTGGCCATACTTTGTAGGCCCTAATGCTGCTGTACCTGTATTTAACTATGTTGATGGCGAAATAGGCGAGAAGAAAGATCCGTTAAAACCTATCAATAAATCGGTAAACAATACCGGTTTAAAAGAATTGCCGCCTGTTGCGCCTGCATTTATTTATTATCCTTACGCGGTATCGACCGAGTTCCCATTAGTGGGTAGCGGCAGCCGCAGCTCGGTTGGCGGGCCTATTTACCACCGTACAGACCGCCCAACAGCTAAACGCCCATGGCCTGCTTATTACGAAGGCAAATGGTTAGCGACTGACCTTGCCCGCGGCTGGATAATGGCCATAGGCATGAAAGCTAACGGCGATTATAAGGACATGGAGCAGGTGGTGTCGGCTTATCACCCGATAGAGCCTATCGACTTAAAATTCGGTCCTGATGGCGACCTTTACGTTTTAGAGTACGGCAGCGTTTGGTTCGGCAAAAGCGATAACGCCAAACTGGTACGCATTGAGTATAACTCGGGTAACCGTAAACCAACGGTTATGGCTGCTACCAATGTACAGGGTGGTACCGTTCCGCTTAAAATTACACTATCATCTGCCGGTACCAGCGATGCTGACGGCGATGCTTTAAAATACAGCTGGAAAGTAAGCTCGCCGGGTGCGCCTGCTAAGTTATATCCCGGTGCTAACCCCGTTATTACTTTAACTAAAGCCGGTGTATATATGGCTACGTTAACCGTGACGGATGCCAAAGGCGCGGCTAACAGCAAATCTGTTAAGATTATTGCCGGTAACGAGGCCCCTAAGGTTAATGTTGATTTAAGCGGTAACCGTTCGTTTTACTTTATTGGCAAACCATTGGGCTATAATGTTACCGTTGCTGATAAAGAAGACGGCAGTTTAATGGCGGGCACTATCCCGGCTGCGCAGGTTTCCATGAGCGTTAATTATACCTCGGAAGGATTTGATTATGTACAGGTAGCGCAAGAGCAAAGCAGCGTTGACGCTTCAACCCAGTTCGCAGTTGCCAGATCGTTAATGGCCAACTCTGATTGTAAAAATTGCCATAGCATTAAAGATGTAAACATTGCCCCAAGCTTTACCGACATATCAAACAAATACAAAGGTAACGACGTGGAGATTGAACGCCTGGCGCACGCCATACATAATGGTGCCGGTGGCCGCTGGAACAAGCCTATCGCTATGCCGGCCCACCCCGCAATTTCGGTAGCTGATGCGCATACCATTGTTAACTACATTATGAATGTAAGCAACAATAACATTAACACCATGCCTGTTAAAGGTGCTTTCACACCTAAAGCTGTGGCTGATGATAACGGCAATGGTAGCTATATTATCCGCGCGGCTTATACAGATAAGGGCAACAAAGCAATCCCGAAACAAACTTCGGTATCAACTATTGTTTTACATAACCCAATCCTTGTTGCCGCTACCGCGCCGATAATTAAGAATGCGTTCGTTAAAGTAAATAACCTTGATGGGTCGACCAACATTATAGGCCGTCAGAATGGTTATGTTGGATTTAAACAAATTGACCTGACAGGTATCAAACAGCTACAATTATCCGGCTACGCAACGGCATTAGAGAACAACCCGGGCGGCACCATCGAAGTACACATCGACAGCCCAACCGGCGCCCTGTTAGGCAAAGGCGAATTTGAGCAAACAGCAATTAAACCTAAAACACAAAACTGGGTAAAAACACCGGTTGCCGAAACTGTAGGTATGCATGATATTTACTTTGTGTTTAAAAACGATAAAGCCAAAGCGATAGACCCGCTGGTAATATTTAACTCGGTTAAGTTTGAGGAATAATTTCTTTAAGTAGTAGTTGCAGCGGCAAGTTGCAGTTAGCGCTTAACAAAAAAAGGTCTTAGCAATTGCTAAGACCTTTCTTGTTTATGCTTTTTGTCATTTCGATACGAGGAACGAGTGAGAAATCTTAAACGCTTTGCTACTCGTCGCGCGTATAAGATTTCTCGCTCCGCTTCGAAATGACATCTTTGTTTCTACTGCTACTCGGCTGCAACTGCCACTCAACCTACTTCACCCTCTTCAACGTCCCCGTAAAATTCATGCCCTGGAAAACTACGGTAACCAGCATTTTATCGCCGTCAATTTTTCCTTTAACTGCCGATACTGCAAAGCCGTTATAAGTAAAAGGCTTAAACAATATGTCTTTGTCTTTAATAACGCCATCCTTTAGGGGGATGTCGCCAATTTCGGTATTAACTACGCCATTTACTTTACCGTTATCCTCCTTCATATTTACGGTAACATCATACAGCAGGGCAATGGTGCCCGACCATTTTCCGCTTGCTACATCAGCATAACGAAATGCCGAAGCCATCAACCCCACAACCATCACCGATAAAATAGCCCACTTCTTCATTTTTGCACTTTTTTCAATTATAGACAAAATTACACCATTGAAGTTTAATGTATTAATATTTTTATACAACCTAAATCAAAAAAGCGTAATTTTAATTTATTATGGGAACCTCACAAAACCGCAGATCAGCAATAAAAAGTATTATAGCCGGCACCGGGGCAGTAGCTGCCGCCGGCACGTTGTCTGCCTTTAAATCGTCTGAAAAAACACAAATGCCTTATCAATTAAAAGGAAACATTAATCACTCGGTATGCCGTTGGTGCTTTGGCAACATAGACCTGGATACGCTTTGCGGCGCAGCCGCAGGCATGGGCATGAAAGCCATTGACCTTATTGGTCCCGACGAATGGGCCATCGCTAAAAAGCATGGGTTGTCATCGTCAATGTGTAACGGGCCGGGTGTGGCTATTACCAATGGGTTTAACGATTTAAAAAGGCACGATAGCCTGGTTGCCAGCTACAGCGACCTGATACCTAAAGTTGCAGCCGCAGGCTATAAAAACCTGATATGCTTTAGCGGTAACCGTGAAGGCAAGGATGATGTTACCGGTATGGATAACTGCGTTATTGGCCTTAAAAGAATACTACCTCTTGCCGAAAAGCATGGCGTAGTATTGTGCATGGAACTGTTAAACAGCAAAGTTAACCACCACGATTACCAATGCGACCGTACCGACTGGGGCGTTGGGCTTTGCAAAAAGTTAGGCTCAGAAAACTTTAAGTTGTTGTATGATATTTACCACATGCAGATTGATGAGGGTGATGTTATAGCCACCATTAAAAAAAACCACCAGTACCTGGCACATTACCACGTTGCCGGTGTACCAGGCAGGCACGAACCGGATGATACGCAGGAACTGTTTTACCCGGCCATTATTAAAGCCATTAAAGAAACTGGCTTCACCGGCGTTATAGCGCAAGAGTACCTGCCAATAGTAAAAGACCAGGACGCGCAAATAGCATCACTAAAAACATCTATGATGATTTGCGATGTGTAGGTATTAACAAAACATACTCCACAAAAAAGCCGTCCCGATATTCGGGGCGGCTTTTTTATGCTATAGTGCTAAAATTATTTAGCAGCTGGTTGTCTTAAAGTCAATTTAACTGCTTGTGTGCCAAAAGTAGTAGTTAATACCAATTTACCATCAGCAATTGTGCCTTTGTAAACTACCGGTTTACCGTTAAAAGTAGTAGTGAATTGGATGTTATCGCCATCAATTTTACCATCGGTAATTTTATTTTTGCCCATTTGAGCAGCTACGTATGGCGTATAACCAGCTTCGTCAGGATTTTCTGATTTTGCGTTATTATCAACCAATGCAAATTCGCCGGTTAATTTAGTTCCTTCTGTCTTTAATGTAAGTGAAATGTTGTACTGACCCTCAACCAAGCCTTTCCAAACCCCGTCAACAGTAGCTGCAAAACATACTGCAACCACGGTAAGCACTAACGCCACTGATAATAATATCTTTTTCATTTTTTTAATTTAGTTTTTATTCTGTTTTTAATTGATTACAAATTTATAAAATATAAATAAAACTTACTGTAACAGTTTCGTTTTAAAACTGTAATGTCTGTATATCCCTGCTGGCAGCCTGCTCGGCCTCTATTCGTAGATCCTTGGGCGACACACCATTTTCGTCATAAATAACTATGGTGTTAGCACCCGGCTTTAACCAGCACTCCGGAATATACATTCCGTTTATTTTTATTTTTTCGGGATACACTCCCAAATTATGCCCATTAACCCATACCGAGCCGTAACTTAAGCTTGTAGTATTAACGCGCCATATAGCATAAGATTGTTTTGAAGCCGGAAGGTTTAATGTTGCGCGATAAAAAACAGGGCTGTTATAAGGTGGTTGCTTAACCCAAAGCGACCCGAAGCCTTTCTTTAATGGAACCTGAGCATACTTTTGATTTAAGTTAGACAA
>JACMRC010000273.1 GCA_014376655.1 Mucilaginibacter sp.
GAAAGTTGCTATATTAATTGAACACAATATTAATGCAAGAAATCGTGGTTTTTTCATTTTAATTGAAATGGATTGCGTGGTGATTATTGGTATTGATTGTGTAAAATAAGGGGGGAAATACGGTACGTCCCATTATCTAAATAAAAAAGTGCATTTTCTGTGCAATGGTGGCACATTTTAAAAAGCGGTGAAAAACCACTCGTTCCATTAGGTTACATTTAGCTTCTGATATAAGTGGCCTTACTTCCATTTATGTTTAATAGTGGTTTAATTGCTGTTAAATGCCTAAGCGGCGTTTAATTTCTTCGAGGTCACTCTCAAAACTGTTCATTCTATTGTGTAATTCGTTTGGACTTCTGAAGTTATGGTTGATGTGCAATATCGGATACCAAATCTCTTCTATATCTTGTGGGTAAACTTCTATATTTCTATAAAGGGTTTTATTGTTAGCATCAGACTTTGCAATGATGTATCCATGCTTAGAAATGCAGTTTAAGAGCCTTTTAATTATGATTCCGTCCTTTTTTGATACAATAACGTGTACACGGTCATTCCTTATGTGATCTGTGTTTTCTACCCATTGGCAAATAACAATTTCTTTATGCTCTAAAGTAGGATCCATACTATCTCCGCTAACCTCGAAAGCCCTAAAAGTGCCATTATTTAAGCCCGGTAAACTGTACGTTGGTAGCGTTTGTATGTACTCAACATCTCCATAACCATTTAAATAGCCTGCTTGTGCTTTAACGTTAACTAATACGACATTTTCATTGCCTGAATGGTCAACGGTTACTACTTGTGGAAGTGTATGTTTTTGGGTTGGGTGTAGGGTTGGGTGTAGTTTAGGGTGTAGTTTTTCGTAATTAAGGCTTGGGGCTACCTGCTCATTCACCTCAGATATTACATTATTATTTAAAGGGTAGTTAGGGGTATTACCAAATTTAAGTTCTATTTCATCAATATATATGGAATTTATATCAATACCATTGGTATACAAAAAATGTATATACTCTTTCGGGATAAATTTCTTCTTCCCAGCTTCAAGCAATGAAATATCCTTTTGCACCAGCCCTGAAAGGCGGGATGCTTCAGATTGAGATATATTTAAAGCCTCTCTAGCTGCTTTAAGCTTATTTTCTATCATTTATACTTTTTTTGTATATATTATTTGCAACTATACTTTTTTTGTATATGTTTGTGAACGCAAAAGTATATAGATGCAAGGTAAAGAAAAAACAACAAAACCAATTGTCCTAAAAAAATCAGGTTTCACTTCGAAGACGGTAGCTGAGGTTGCTGGCTATAGCGAAAGTATGGTTAAGCAAGTAAGGTGTGGCGCAAAGGATGGTAAAAGCGAAGCGGTACAAAAAATAAAACTTGCCGACCACCTTTTGTACGAAGGTTCTACGGTATTGTTAGAAACAGTTAAAAAATTATTACCACTATAAATGAGCAAAACCTACAGATGGCCAAATGGCGAATTTATGCCACAGCCCTATTTCAGAAACCAGCCCGCCACGGGTATAATGGTGGTGCTATATAAGATAGCCTACCTATTTAAGCTATACAAGAAAGTAAACGTTAGCCGCCAAATGCAAGGCGATAAGGTTATTAGAACCCTACCGCATTTAGACTTGGTTAAGCTACCGGAATGGCAAAAAGGCAATCAAAACCGAAGATTTAGAAACTAAAAAGTAAAATAAATATGAAAAAAGTTAATCATCATCAGAATTTGGTATCTCTTGAAAAGAGGTGCATACGCTTGTTTGGCCATCCTTATGCACTTCAAGATACGGATAGTTCAATGGACGTATATAATCTTTCGGGAAGGGATATTGGGGTAAAGTCTTTTGAAGTTGGTAAAACACCTGAGCACCCTGTAACATACCTGCACGTGAACGGTAAAAAATATCTGAAATTATCTTTCGAAAAGCCTTTGCGTCTATCTGTGTGTCCGAAGTTGAGCGAAAATAAATCAAATCGGATTGACCGTAAAGCTCTAAATGACTTACGTAAAAAGCTGGGCTGTTAGGTTCGATTGCGTAATCGAGATTGTGAAGCCAAGCCAACGTTTTTAGAAGGGAGAATATTGGAGGCTGAAAGTTATTAATGTTTGTGTTTTTAAAGTACATCACAACAACATTGACCCTAAATTTTTTATTCATACTGCTACAATTTAAGTGAGATTATAAAAGTAGCAAATATTCCCGAAAGCGTAACCCTGCCATCGCCGCAGGGCGGGAACCAAAAGATTCTGACAAAACCAAAAAAATAATGCACAATGTACATAACCGAGGTGTAAGCCGGGATGTAAATTATCAGTAAACAAATGAGATATAACTCCGCCAACGTACTGTGTTTAGAATATGAGGAATTAGTTCCGAATATTATGAAAAGAGATAATTTCTTCTACTTAAAAAAAGAAGAAAAAATTAAAGTACACGGTACAGGCGGTAATGGTAGATATATTCTTATTGAGTTTGATTCATTACCTAAAAAATATCAAGACGAAGTAAGGAAACTATTTGGCGACCCCAAAAAGTACGTTGTAACCCAGCCAATAAAGGCATTGGTGCAAACCGACCTTAGAGCAGAGCAGTTTTATAGGGATTACACTCTACCAAACGGTATGAAGTTGCCCGATCAGGATTTCGACATAAAAGGCAAGACACAAATAAATTATGTTGCAGCGCATACCAAAGCGGCTAGCTATTTAAACACGATTATATACCTCATTGAAGATAAAAGAGCCTTAAAAGAGCAGTTAAACGTAAGCATTACCACCTTTTGGGAGCGCATTTTTGACCTTTTAAAAGCTGAAAAGGTAAGGTTACCCCTATCAGAAAAACGCCTAAAAATCACAATAAAAGAGTATAAAGGGCAAAATTACGGTTGTTTGGTAGAGGCTTTCAGGTTTGGAAACCCCAATGCCAAAAAAGTGGATGACGATGTGGCGGAATCATTACTTATTGAAATGATTGGCCACGACCACCAGCACGATTATAGCAGAATTGCGATTGCCTATAATACATGGGCCAAGGATGCAGGTAAAAAAACCATTTCTGAAAGGGCTGTAGCCTATTGGGCTAAGAAAAACGCTTACCTCATTACCCAAAACAGGGAAGGCAAAAGCATCAATTACAATAAATTTAATAAACAAATCCGAAGAGACAGACCGAGCGCACCGCTATTGCTGATTAACTCGGATGATAACGTACTAGATTTATACTTCATTGAAGAAAAGGTAAACAAAAAGAACTATGTAGTTAAAAACCATTATTACCGCCCTGTTTTGTACGTGGTTGTAGATGCTTTCAATGATTACATATTAGGTTACGCAGTTGGCGAAACGGTAACTATTGAACTGATAAAAGAGGCTTATAGAAATGCCGAAAGTCACGTTAAACAACTATTAAACGGCTATTATTTACCGCATCAGATACAAACCGACCGTTGGGGATTGGGCAAAGATAATGAACTTGAAAAGTTCTATAAGTCAATGGGCGAATTTACACCAGCCACGGCAAGGGTTGCACAGGGTAAGTACATAGAGCGCACGTTCGGTACAACTTGGCATCAAGAATTAAAAAGATACATCAACTACGCTGGGCAAAACGTAACGGCAAAGGAAAAACTAAACCCTGATGCTATTGACCGCAACAAATCAAATTTCCCTGTAAAGTCAGAGTCTGTTAATCAGGTTGCAGAATTTATAGAAAGGTTAAGAAGCACCAAACGCAAAGATTGCGAATTAACACGCCGTGAAGAATGGATGACTGCATTTGCATCATCAGAAATAAGCAAGAAACGCCAAATTTCTACAGAGCAACACTTGCAAATTTTCGGCAAGCTGCACAATCCTAAAAACGGCAGAAAAAACAGACTGCTACCACAGGGCTTGGAAATTATGAACGGGAAGTTCCTTTACGATATCCCTGCCAGCTATTTCCCTTATCACGTGAATAAAGAAGTACAGGTTATTTATGACCCTTATGATATGAATCAGGTTTTGGTAACTGATGGTAAAGGTTTACGCTTTGTGGCCAACAGCTATGTTAAAAGTCCATCGGCTTTGGCAGATCATACCGAACATACCCAAGCAATTTATTGGAACAGGATGCACGAAAAGAAAACTATGGCAGCGGTACCGGGCGAAGCCCAAAGCCAACGCCGTGAATTGCTAGAAAGAGCCAAAATAGATGCCGAAAGCCTTTTGCAAGGTGGCGTATTGGTAAAACAGATTAGGCACGATGCCGAAAAGGCAGTTAAAGGCGCATTTGATGACTTTGAAGATATGGTACAGCACAAACGAACTGAGCTTGTACCTAATAAAGATAGCTTTTTAGATAGATGGTAAAACAAAACCGCCCAGCTAACGACAACTGGACGGTTCAAACTTTAAAAAATGGATAACAACACAAAACAACACATCTCAGACGAATTACGCAACTATGTCTTGCGATTTGATTCGCAAAACAAGGCAGCTGCCACACTAAGGAACATTAGCGTTGCCAATGTAAGCCACATGAACAACAACAAATGGGATAAAATATCCGATGAGTTGTGGCTTAACGTGGCCAAGCAAATAGGGCTACATAATGAAGAGTACATTTTAAACCGTGAGAACAAAAACTTCAAAAATCTACAAATGCTTTTTGCAGATTCTGCAACTTACAGCAACTGTTACGGTGCTTATGGTAAGGCTAGCATAGGCAAAACCACCTCCGCACTCGCTTCCAAGGAAAACAACAAAAACATATTTGTGGTACGCTGTGATGAGTTTTGGAATCGCCGAACCTACCTAACCGAGATTTTGCATTCGATGGGAATTGATGGTGGCGGTTACAGCGTGCCGGAAATGATGGCCACGGTAGTAAAAACCATTTTAAAACTCAAAAACCCTGCTTTTATACTAGATGAGTTTGACAAGCTGAGCGATAACAACTGGTGCAGTACCATTAGCATCCTTAACCGCTTAGAGAATGTTTGCGGACTTACAATTTTAGGTACCGAGCATTTATTGAGAAGGTTTGAGCGTGGATTGCGATTAAATAAAAGAGGCTACGCAGAACTTTACAGCCGTGTAGGTGCAAAACTTATTCCCTTGGATGATAATAACGAAAAGGACTTAAAAGAAACCATCCGGTTAAATGGTATTACCGATGAGTACCAAATAAACGACATCTATAATACTTGCGAAAGCGACCAACGCCGAGTGCGCAAGTTGATACACGTTACCAAAAGAAAAACAGGAGGTAAATAATATGCAAAATACAGTAAAAACCCAAAAAGTGCCCTACGTAAAGCAAATGGCCATACAGATGGAAGCCTACAAAATGCTGATATGTAGCCGTATCGGTTGGAATGAAGCAACATACGAAGATTACAGGTTTAATGCAGCTTTAGATTTTATTGAAGATATGATCATAGGCTTGCACCCGGAAGATAGAAAGCTGATTACCTATAGCGCATTCTTTTGGGGCTGGTTTAAAAACAAATGGTTTGAGCGTGATATACAGATTTACAACGAACTAAGCCTAACGGCAGATGATTACTGCGGAATACAAGACTATCATTTAAGGACTTGCAAAACTATGCAACAATCTTTTCACGCCCATTTTAACACCATTATAGATGATGGTGCTGATAGAATTAAGGAAGAAATGGAGGGTGCAAATGGATAAGGATACTGCAACACTTAGAATGGTGGTAGAGGCAGTAAGTGCGGTCACCAATGTAAACAAGTACGATATTATAGGTAAAAGCAGAACGGCAAACGTGGTAAACGCTCGCAGAATTGCCATTTGCTTACTCTACAATAATGGTTTAAAGGCAATGGATATAGCCCACACATTCTTTACTGAACGTAGCAACGTCTACAGCTGCATAGCACGCCAAAAAGAACTCAATCAAACTTACCCAGCCGAAAGAAAAACCTTTCAGGCTTGCGAAAATCAAATATTAGATGCTATTAACAAGGAAAGGAGTAAACAAAATGTATAGTCAGATTTTAGCACATCAACTCAATACTTTAATGTATGCCATTAAAGGGAAGCCAGTTGTAGTGCAGTTTTCGGCAGATATAATCTTGAATAATGTGTGTTTGGGCTTGGGCGTAAGCAGAGTGCAAATGGCATCTAAAACCCAAATCAGAACCATTGCCGATGCACGGTGCATAGCATCATATTTAATGCGCAAATACACACAATTAACCCTTAAGGAAATTACCAAGGCTGTTGGTTTACGCAATCACGCTACCATTATTTATCAAATCGGCAAGTATGATACGCTTATGGGAAACCAAGATTTTACCAAAAAAAGAACGGCGGTATTAGAAAGGATGGGCTTATGCGGATAAAAAACACGCAAGCGCAAATGGAAGGCATCCTGTTATTGCTGAAGTTGCTACTTAAGCTAAACAAGCCTAAGGATCTTGCTGAAAAACTAGTTCGAAACATTGTTTTTAAGGTTTATCAAAGGTTGAGGGCGCAAAGCGAAGTTGTAACGCTGAAACCAAAAGGCTATAGCCTAAGCCTTAATGAAAACGAAGCACTTGCACTGTATGTGTACCTGCAAAATGTGGGCATTGCAAATGATCTCTATAAATATGAAGCTCTGCAATTAACTAGGGTATTTAATGAGATTGACAAACAATACGCTTAAATGGAAACCGAAATAATACTGCCAATCCTACTTTTTGGACTGCTTATCTTAAAAATGTACAGCAACAATAAACCCTATCAATAACCCTTTAAACAAAAAAAAATGAAAAAATCAATGACCCTTTTAATCGCAACGATTCTTATTTATGCGGCTTTAATTTACCTGATGTCCTTAAGAGACAGCTATTTAATTTACTACACCGTAGCATCCTTTTTAGTTTTTGCGGGCGGTTCTTACCTAACAATTTCTTGTATGAGAAAAGAAGGACTGTTGTAAATTATATGGATACCGCATTAGCCATACTGCTAGTAACAGTAATCATCATCGCAAATATCATTGAATATACAAATTATAGAAACCAAAAAAACAATGAAAATTAATCAACAGAAATCCACAAGCCTAAATTGGATCGATGAGGCTGGTAGCAGTATACCATACAATCGCACTACCAATTACGAGCGCAATGCCGAACGCACAACCGCTAAATTAGCCAAGAGTGCATTGGCATTGAATGCGAATTTAACACTATTTAAAAGCCTTTTTATAACCGAAGCTTGCAAGCTTTACGAAGCCTTTTGCAAAGAAAATAACGGCAAAATTGGGCAGGGCAAAGGAAATGCCACCTTTTACAATTTCGACCGCTCTATTAAAATTGAAGTGGCCATACAAGAAGCAATCGTATTTGATGAAAACACTATTGAGTTGGCCAAAGCAAAACTTGATGATGTTTTAAATGATGGGTTAGAGGGCGCAAAAGATTTTATTAAGCCCTTAGTTATGGATGCTTTTAAAAACACAGGTGGCCATTTAGATACCAAACGAGTATTAGGCTTACGCCGATACTCCGACCGTGTGCAAGACTCAAGATACAAAGAAGCTATGGAACTTATAGATAAAGCCATACGCAAACCAAAAAGTAAAGAATATTACCGTGTGTGGCTTAAAGATGCGCAAGGCCAATACCAAGATGTGCAATTAAATTTTACTTCCATACAATTACCCGAGGGTGTGTGATTTAGCTCACTGCACCGAGATTAAAGCCTAAATCAAAACAACCCCGATGTGCGCACGTGGATGGTTCGTAACCGTCTCGGGGTTCAAAATAGACTAAACTTAAAATGAGAGAAAAAGCAAAAACAATCAATGAGGTAGCATCATTTTCTACCGATAAAAAAGTGGTTTACATAGCTGGTAAAGTAACCGGATTACAATACCAGTTTACCTATGACAAGTTTATGCAAAGGCAAATGTTGCTAGAAGCGGCAGGCTATCACGTTATTAATCCTATGGAACTGGTACACCAAGATGCGGAATGGAAACAAGCTATGCGCATTTGCATCAGCTTTTTGCCACACGCAGACTATATTGATTTGTTGCCTTGCTGGCAAGATAGCGAAGGTGCAAAATGGGAAGCCGCCATTGCTCATCGTTTGGATATTCCTGTACTAAAAGTGACCGTAAGTTAGAGTTATGGAGCGCAACCAAATAACTACGGTAATAGAGTTGAAAGTTGGCGACCGCTTTTACAAGCTCAACGATAAAAGTAAAACCGTTTACCAAATGGTTAGCTACAAAACCAAAACCACCAAGTATGCAACTTATGCTTACTGGTGTCAAAAGCCCGACAATATTGGAAGCCGTTACCCAAACCTGCACGCTATAAAGCCCGAAACGCAAGTGGTTTACCTGCGCTCAGCTACGGAATCTTAAAATTAAAACAGCACAGACGGATTGCAATCCGTCTCAACCGAAAATATAAATGAAGACACTAGGCGTAGTACAATTTCAACAGAAAACATTTAAGATTTTACCTATAGAGGGTAAATGGAAAGCCACTTTAGGTAATATACCCGCTCATTTTATGATGATCATTTATGGCGATAGCGGTAACGGTAAAACCGAGTTATGCATACAACTGGCTAAGTACCTTACCCAATTTGGCAAAGTGCAATGGTTGAGTTATGAACAAGGTCACGGCTTTGATTTGCAAACCGCCATTAACCGTAACAAAATGCAGGAGGTATCGGGTAATTTCTTGGTAAGCGACCCGATTGCCGATTTGGATGCTAATGTGAGTTTCCGTGAAGACTTAGACAATATGCTTAAGAAGCGCAATTCTGCCGACTTTGTATTTATTGATAGTTTGGATTACACCCAATTTAATTGGGAAGACTATGACTTTCTAAAAAAGAAGTACGGCAATAAAAAAACATTCATTTGGATTAGCCACGCTAAAGGTAAAAAGCCATTAAAGCGCATTGGTGAGCAAATAATGTATGACGGCGGTATTGGCATCTACATTAAGGACTTCATTGCCCACGTGACTAAAAATAGGTTTGGAGGTTTCGAGCCGTATGTGATTTATGAAGAGAAAGCAAGGCAGCTAAACCCATTATTCTTTATTCCGAAGGTGGCAGAGCAGGGACAAAAGCCCGAAAAAAAACCCAAAATAGCAAAGTTAACCATTGAAGCCCAAGGGGTATGTGCATAATTATTTTGTGTGGTATGGCAAAAAACAGGCTTTGCAATATCAAAAACGCATAAAACAGGCTTTTTGTATGCACATAGCCCCCATCTTTTAAGTGATTATTGATGCAGTTGATTGATTTTAAACAGTAAAAACCCTGTAACCACAAATGAAAAAATACAGTTTAACCAGCCAAAACTTGACAGGTAGCGTTGTTTTCGGGTATGATGATAACGGCTTTTTGATGCTATACGATGCTACCCCTGCCGAACTGAACGAAAAACAGATAATAGCTATTTTAAAAAACCTGCCAAGGAGCGAAAGTGAATTACATATCATAGTTGAGAAAACTAAATGCAAGCTTGAACTTTTGCCCGAAGATTTCACATTCGATACTTTTTGGGATGCCTACAAAAAGAAGATAAATCTTAAACGTACTAAGCCACTTTACGAAGCTTTGAGTGATGTGGATAAGCAGCGAGCCATTAAATCCATAAAACCTTATGAGGATTATTTGACACGAACTAAGTTTAGAGGCAAGGCAGATGCTGACACCTTTTTAAGAAACCGATATTTTGAAACCGATTGGAGTAAAGAAAGATAGTCACGGGCTGGCGGGCAACGAGCCACGGGCTACAAAGCCCGAAGCCCGATGCCCGAAGCCTAAAACACAAAACAAAAAATATGGAATACAGCACTAAACCTCAAATAATAGGCATTAAAGCGGCTTGCTCTCGTTTGGGCATAGAAAGCGCAGATTTAGCCCTAGATTATTCAGACCGCAGGACTGAACACATTAGCCAGCTTTATAAAGATGAAGCCGCACAGCTTGTTAAATGGCTGTTAAATCAGCAACGGATACAGCCTAGCCCGAAAGAGCAAATGACCCGTAAAGTTTTGAGTATGGCGCACGAACTTCATTGGGAATTAAGGCACGCACCACGCCCGGGTAAAAGCAATAAAATAGATATGGCAAAGGTAGATGATTGGTGCATTAGGTTTGGCCAGTTTCATAAACCGCTTAACCAGCATACAGAAACCGAACTACCTAAACTGGTTACCCAGTTTCAGCACGTACATAAGGATTTTTTAAAGGGGGTGAAATAAAATATATGACAGAGCAACAATTAAAAGGGCTTGGGTTTGTATTAACCGAAAGTTACCCACACGATGAATTTAATACCAATAGGTATAAAAAAGGTGTACTAGAAGTTGAGTTTACCTACAGGGGTGATGAATTGATTACTTATGATTTAACAATTTCAGAAGTGAATAGTATGCCCATCACTTTTGATGAGTTGAAGATTTTAAGCCCGATATTGGGAATTAGGGGTGAGTAAGGCATAACGATCCGATAGTTTACGCAGGATCGTCGCCGGGTGGTAGGGGAATTGCGTAAACTATGTGTTATACATTACCTTTTCTTTAGTCGTATTATATTGGCAGTCAGAATGTTAATAACTTTTTATATTTATTTTCGATATATGTTTGCAAGTATCAAAGTAATGCGTATATTTGAATACACAATCAAACAACTAGAAATTATGACAACTTTTGAAAACACACTTAAAGAATTACAAAATGAACAAAAAACTCTTTTAGCTTCAGTAGATAGACGCAAAAAAGTAGTTAGACAAAGAATAAACGAAATAACCGCAGAATTTTACAAAGTTAAAGCAGAATGGCGTCAATATAATGAAGCTAATAAAATAGGTATTTATGCTTTTGTGTAAGGACTTATATAAAAGATATGCGGTAAGTGACTGCATATCTTTAGATGACTTTTTGAATAAATACCGCAAATCAGAAAGGTATGTATTAAGGGACAATAATATGTGGGGTTTTGATTATTCCGCTAAAATTAAAAAGTCTCACCAAGATGATTTAATAAAATTGGGCATTACTTGGATTAGCCCGTACGAATCTAATACGGGGGGCGTTGTTGCTTATATACTATGAAAAAAGAAACCCGGGGTGGCAAACGACCCGGATCTGGTCAGCCGAAAAAAGCACCTACCAAAACAATTTCATTCAGAGTTCGTGTCGAATTAGTCGACAGGATTAAAGAAGCAGTCAAGCAGATCGTGTCGGATTTTAAAGGTGGTGTATAACGGAACGGGTGTTGAAGCAGGTGCGGAAAGTCGCACAAAACTAAATTAAATAACAGAAAGATGAATATAGCAGAAACAGAATTAGAAACCACATCGCCCGCACTTGTTGCAACACGGTGTTAGCGGTTCGGGCTTTTTGTCAAACGAAATTTTAAAATAAATAATATGTCAAATTTTTGGGAAATTAAAAAACGGGATTACTACTGGACTGCAATTGAGCTTAAAAAACATTTGCCACAACTCAAAGGAACTTCAGCTGATGAAATTGTTGATAATTTAAGAGGTAGCGGATTAGGAATTGTAAGTCAGGAAAGTAAACCAAAACCATTTTGGGTGAGGCTGTCACTTCCATTTGGGCTAATATTCATTTTACTTTTATTTGTTACGCTGCCTATAAAATTTATGTTGACAGGAACTTGGGGTTATGAATGGGAATGGATGTCAAATTGGTTTAATGCGTTGGGGTTTTAGCCTGACCGCTAACAAGGAAATAGACGCTACTGGGCGGTACTATATTTCTACAACTAATTAAATAACAAGAA
Organism: Mucilaginibacter sp.; assembly: GCA_014376655.1. Classification (GTDB taxonomy): domain Bacteria; phylum Bacteroidota; class Bacteroidia; order Sphingobacteriales; family Sphingobacteriaceae; genus Mucilaginibacter. The sequence continues at coordinate 11,784 of JACMRC010000273.1, forward strand.
CTTTAGATAATAAATTTAACTTTAACTTTAACGTAACCCCTGCGATGTTGCAGGACTTTTAACCCTTTTAAATTTATATGGATAACACCAACAAAAAACCCAAAGAATGGAAAGACGTATCTAAAGGCAATAAAATTGGATGCCTATTTACTTTAATTTTAATTATTGCAATAGTTGTCATTGCTATAATTATTTCAAAAAATACGCCTGATACCCCACAAACCACGGATAGAGATAAGGCGTTTACGGTGGCAAAGCAATTTGTTAAACAGCAATTAATTGACCCTGAAAGTGCCGAGTTCCTAGAGCAAAACACTAAAGCTGCGGAATACAAAGACAGCAGTTATGTTTATCGTGGGTACGTTAAAGCAACCAATAAACTTGGATTAGTTGCACCTATGGAATATAATATAGGTGTAAAATGGAATGGTGGCGATGGCTTTAATCCCGACAATTACACTTTAAAGTTTATCAACTTCCCATAACAAAAAGCAACTAAATTAACTAAGCCGTTCAAATTGAACGGCTTTTTTTATGTCTTAAAACTTTGTTTTAACTAAATAGAAAATTAATGCATTTTTGAACAAATGCAATGCTAATGCGTGGCCAGTATTCCCTCTTTACTTCCGTTTTCCCCTCAGCAATAGAAACCAACCCCGATAACCAAGGTAGGCGCAACGTTTTGCTAGACAAGCGAGACGAATGTTTAGTGTACCGTTACTACTATTATGGCGAAATAAAGCGCAAACGATACGATGATTGCCTGTCTGATTTAGAGAAAGAATTTTTTATAACCGCTGGCGTTATAGCCCAAAGGTTGCAAATAAACATCATCTTGCTTAAGAAAGTTACCGGTCAGAAAGCAAACTTGATTAACCTAAAAAGGAAATACCCACACTTTAATTGGAATTAAAAACCCTCCCAACCTCCCCAAAGGGGAGGGGCTAAATCGGTTCAATCTCTAAACCCGGTAATGTAATAATTGATGCTGGCACTACCATTGCCGTGCTATCTCTAAACGCAAAAGCGTAGCGCAAAACCCTTACCCTAATATTATCGTCTCGTTTTTCCTTAAAAGATTTTCGGCGCATCAATGGGTTAAAGAAACGCCCATCGCACCAACCGTGCAAAGCTTTGTTAACACGGTGTTCTAAATTATAATAGTCAATTGCCTTTTCTTTATATAAAGTGGGCGTTAGGTTATTGGCATCCGTATAAACGGTTAACCCCAAACGTACCTGTATAATACCTTCGCCTATTTGGCTGTTTTCGCCTTCGTCAGAGTAATCGGTATCATCTACCTCTATTAATAAACAAGGGAAATTTACGGCTGGGCGTGTGGTGTAAAACTCTAGTTGGCCTAAGTCTTGGTCTATCCATTTAACATCTGTTAACTGGCTATTTAACCGCTGTTGAACGGCTAAGAATATATTGGCTAGTATTGAATCCATATTTTAATGTGTTAGGCTTCGGGCAATGGGCTTCGGGCTTCGTTCCCCGAGGCTATTTAGTTAATATTTTATTTATTTCAGCTTCCAGTTCCTTGCGGATGCTTTTATTCATTGTTTCGCTTTCGTTGCCTTCGTAGGGTGCAAATTGGCGTTGAATGATGTTCACTTTTCGGGTGTGGGCTTTTACAGTGCTTTCGCCACTTTTGGTATAAACAGAACGAGTGCTTTGTTTTCCTGTTTTGGTAAACTTGCCCGCAATATCTTGATTGCTTTTACTGAAATAACTGCGTGTGTGCGATTTGATGCTTATTACACCCTTAAAGCCACGGTTATGCACTTGGCCATAAGGCGTATCGCTGTAAAAGCGCACCGCACCAGCACCAGCACCCGTATATTGAAAGCTACGGCGCAAACGCCCCGTTTTAACCAATGTAGTGCCACCACGCAAGTTTTTGCGCCACGGTTTGCGATATGTGCCTTGCCAACTTTGCGACCTGAAATTACTATCAATAAAGCGCAGCGTTTGGCGTATAACCATACCCGATGCTTGGTTGTTAAGGTAGTTAACAACTTGCAACTTGTTTCTCTTTAAAGCGGCACTAAATTGTTGGTTATCCAAAATGTTTTTATATTTGTGTTCATCATAAAGCTATTTAGTAAAACCGAAACGGCTCGCAAAGCCAAGGCGGGGACACTAAATAGCTTTATTTGTTATAAATCAAAACTCCTTTTCTTTTATTGGTTGCTGCTTTTAGATCAATGGTATCGCCTTTTCTGAGTTGATGGATGGTTGCAGCCCTATTATTGTCTATACCTACAATTATTGGATAGTCATCATAATATTTAATATAAGTGCGTTCTATTTTACCATTACGGCGGTTTGCCCAAATCTCATCAGGAGATTTAACTACATCCGAAAATTGATTCAGGAATTTATATCTATCCTGTTCGTGTGCAATTGCTTTTTTAGCGAAGTCATTATCAAATACTACATCTAAACCGTCTAATGATTTTACGTTTACAGTTCCGGTGCCGTTGGTCATACTTGTCCAATATGCGCTGGCGGCATCTTTATTGGGTAAGCCTTCAAAGCTGGTCAAATCTTCGTTTTCGTAAATCTTTTTAACCGATGGCAGGTTGTAGTTCTTTTCTGCATCCAACTCTTTGGGCATATTATTTTGGTACGGATGTTCATCTTTGAAAATAACCTTATCAATACCCGCATTGCCCTTAAAATATGGTTTAACGTCATCTTTTGGGTTTTCGGGATTTACCGCACCTTTTAGGCGCTCTTCGCTACTATCAGTCGCACCACTTTCGGCAGGTATAATTGTGCAGCGGCAATTCCAGTCTAACGGTGGCCAATAAGTTTTCCAAAATGGATCATCTTTAGAAAGTATCAAACCATCAAACCTGCGGTGCGCTGGGCGTACACGGTTATCGCCCACGGTGCTATACTCTAGTTTATCAAAGCTTTGCATTGTATGCCATTTAACCGCCATTTGGCTATGGGCAATTGCCGAATCATATTCGGTTTGCAAATGGCTCATATTATAAATGGTTGCATTGTTTGCAACGCTATTGCGGAAAGTTGCCCAGCTGCGCAGGTTGCCATCATCATCTGTTAAATAGCCCATAAACATTTGGCGCATAGCCAAGGTTTTAGCGGCACTAAATGCAAATACGTTTTCGGTAAAATATGCTTTCAGGTTATTGCGGATATCATCGGCAGGGAAAAAATCTGCACCTAAACCATCTTTAACGGCTTCCATCAATTTGTTGGATGTTGCGGTGTAATAGGGCAAACTTATCTGATCAGGTTGCAATTTACCCGAGTGTAAGTCTTTTAAAAGCAGTTCAAAAGCATTGTTTATTTCGCCATCGTCACTTATAGCCAATTTAACAATGGAGGTATCGCAACCGCAATCGCCATAATAATCTAACATTTGGGCGGTAAGCCCTACAGGTTTAGTTGTAGGGCTTAGGCGAAAAAACTTTTCATACGCTCCCAAAGTCCTCTCCCATCCTCACCAAAGGAGAGGGGATAGTCGTCTTCTTCATCGCTAAAGCGTACCAGCTTTGTTAACTTTTTATCGTCGGGGTTGGTGGGCTTTTTGTCTTTATTGTTGCCTGAGTTAGGGGGGGTATGTGCTTTATTACCGTCCAAACCTGTGCCTGTCGAATTGGCTAAAAGTGCCTTTTCGGCTTCCAAACGGTCTTTTAGTTGCTTATCATAGTCCTTTGGCTTAGGCATTTCGTATTCTTCATAAAAAAAATCGTGGTCGATGGGAAGTTTTAAGTCTATTGCCATTGATTTTTGAATTTCATAGGCATCTTTTTTTGATAGTTCCCTTTGGCTCTTTATGGTAAACTTGCCACCCTTGGTATCAAAACCCGCCGCTTTTAAAACCGAAACAAACCTGCTGTTCAGGTATTTTTTAACGTAGGTAATATCCGTAACGTGTTTTTGGTTATCCTGCTTGGCGTGCGTTTCCGCTTGTGCGTAACCGCTACTATTGCTACTTTCTGTGGTTTCAGTACTGCCCAGTAAAACCTTGGAAATTTCTTTGTTTAAGGTATCGTGGAAACTGCCCTGCAATTGTCCGTTGGCTGTACCTGTATTGTTTTTTATATCAATCTCGGTACCCTTTGGGTGCAATATTACACCGCCACCGCCCATCTCATCAATGGCTTTGGCAAGTTTGTTCCGCTGGTCTTCATCAAAGCCGTCCCAAGTTGCATCCACAATGCCACGCCCAAATATTTCAATAAATTCTGCCCAGTCTGATAAGTTGCCTCTTTTGAGAATAGAATATTGCGCCGCAGAAAGCAATAAGCCCAAATCGTTGCTTTTGCCAAATTCCATAATGGTTTTGGCGTAAATACCTTCACGAATATTTATCCCGGTTTCGCCCCATTGCTCTTTGGCAATTATTCCCTTTTCGGGACGGATGTGCTTACGTGGAACTAGGTAAGTGCTAAATTCGTTTTTCCCATTGTGATTGATAAAGAAGGTTGGCTCTAAAATGGTATATCCCCACGCTTTGGTATCTATTATGGCATTAACCAAGTCTTCAAAACCTATACACTCAATCAGATCATTGATTATTTCTACCGGGTTGCCCTTGTCATCAACAAATTGCCAATCTGCATTGGTTACGGCATCCGCCCTTTTGCTCCAAACTGAAATGATGTGCGCATCGGTTGTGGTAATATCCGCATATAGGTCGTACAAAGTTGTACGCCTTGGTATCAAAGCTTCAGCGGCTCTGTTGGCATTTCGCCAATTGGTTAAATCTTGCGATTGGCGATTTATTGGCCTTATGGTAATTTCGGTTACGACAATAGGTTGTTTAGTGCCATCGGCGGTAACGTCTGCCAATTGGTTAAACCCGATTTGGTTGTTTTTATAATCCATTTAATGGCGGTTTAATAGTGATTGCCTCTTTTAATTCTGCTGGTAATTTTGAATTGCCCAATGGCACTTTCGGGCTGTATGGCTAATGGCCAATCTCGTGGCGTGGTTTTGCCAGCCTGTATTTTGCCCAATTCTTTAATGGCATCATCATAGCGTTTTTCTGCCAGTGCCAAATCTATATTTGGGTTAACCAAATTGATAAAATGCCATTTGCCCAAATCCTTTATGAAAGTGATAAGCGATGTGTACTTCACTTTATCATTGCCTGTAGCACTAAATATAGCAGGCAAATCAAAACGGCTCAGGTACGATTCTGCCTGTTGCTTTCCTGTTTCCAAGGCAACCAATATTTTTGCATCATCCGCCCTGCTAATCAAATCCATAATTTCGGGATGTATGTGCGTTGCAAATTCTTCTTTAGTTATAAATGCCATATTTTAATATCGTTTACTACCTCTTTTACTGGTGTTGATTACTATGATGCTATCTAGGGTGTTGGTTATGCGGTGGTTTATGGTATATACACCACCTTCCACGGCATCGGGTGCGTCATCGTGCGCCCTAGAGTTTGGCGATAATGCCAAAAACTGCCCTTCGGTGTTATCCATATAAGGCGTGCTCTTTTCATCTTCGTTAAAAAACAAGCGTGGCGGTATGTCCTTTTCGTCACGGTTTAGCGGTTCAAGTGTAGATTCTATACGGTCGTACTTAAAGCCCTTTACCCGGTCATCCGCTTTGGGGTTAAGGGTAACGCCGTGCCTTAGATTAGCGGCCTTTAATTCTAACTGTAGCATTTCATCAATCCACGGCCACTCTATATAAAAATATACAGGTACCACGCCATTAATATATTTTAGAATTTCGTAATTCCAATCCAGCATTTGGGCGGTTGTGGTTTGGTCGCAAAACACCCGAATAACGTGGTATTCATCCTTCCATTTGCCAATCAACATCGTGGCTTTGTAATCCCCTTTTTTCTTATAGGATGGATCGGTATAGGCTACCAAGAATTTATATTCTTTAAGCGGTCGCATCTTTTTATAGTGCAACTTTTTAAAGACTTTGCCAATGGTTAACGGATTGTTGAAATATTCTTTTTGTTGAGATGCATAACTGATTTTACTAAGGGCTCTATCAATCAACTCTTCAGTATTTTTATTTGGCCAAGTAGATTTACCGTCTTTATCCCGGATGTTTATCATTTCCGAGTAATCGGCCATTTTAATGGCAAGCTTAATGCAGCATACATCCGCAATGATGTTTCCGCAGAATATAATAAGCATCGGGTTGGATATGGAACGTGTGGCATAAACGGCCTGCTCAAACCATTCCCATTTTTGTGTAATAATGTCCGGGTTTCTACATTCAACATCGGTATCAAAATCGTCCATTAAAATAACATCCGGTCTTACCTCTTCATTTCTTGCACCACGGGGCGTTTGCCCAGCACCAACGGCAACAAATGAACAGCCAGCAGCTATTATAAAAGAACCTTCGTTCCATTCGCCATAAGTTTGTTGTTTGCCAAAATCGTTAATAATACGCCTATTGCGTTCAAAGTTGATTTTGTAAGGCTTCAACAACCTAATTGCGGCACTTTCACTATTGGAAATTAGAAGGGCGGATTTCTTCTTTTTGGTTAAAGCCAGCTTAGTAACTTCCATCATCGTCCGTGCCGATTTTGCCAGTTCCCTACTCCAGGCCCTTACCTCGTACCACTCGGGGTTTTTCATTACCCTTTGTGTTGCCTTAATATGAAAAGGCATTGGTGCTGCATAGTAGTAATTAGGAAAGTAATACGCAAACCACTCTTCATCATTACCCTCCAACCTAACCACCCGGGCCATACGTTGCAGTTCGGTTTCGCCTAAATCTACGGTGGTTGCCTTTTCTAGCGATTTGGCAAAGTCGTCCCAATACTTGAGGGCTTTAAGTTCTTCAGCCTTTGTGCTCATCGCAATTGAGATTTAATAAAAGCATCAACCCATTTAGATAAATCTTGTGCTATTTTCAAATCTGCCTGCCTAATAAAATTTAGCAAGGTCATACAGGAATGTATCATTTCAGGAAGTGCGGCTTTGGTCTCCAGTTCTTTAATATCCTTTACCAGCTTGCGCCTAACGTCTCCCATTCTGGCATCGGCAAAACGGGAACCTTCTGGTGCTTTCTTTATAAATGCATTAATTTCGGTTAGTTCATCATAAAGGTTAAGCATTTGCTCTTCACGTGTTAGCAGCAGGTTCTTTTTAAGCTTATCCCATTGCTCTCTTTCCTCGGCAACCCACTTCCCAATTGTTTTTTCAGAAATGCCCACACGTAAGGCTAGTTCCTTTTGAGTGGTAATGTTTTCTTTGGTATAAAGGATTTTAACGTGGTCTTTTCGGCTTTCGATTTCTTCTTTCGTAAGCTTCTTTTTAACTGGGTTTACTGCCATAACACTTCAAAAATGCTACATATAAGAGGGGGTAAAAAATGCAGTTTTGATAAGCGGGCAATAGTTGTGGCTTATCCTAGCAATGAGGGTATAGATACAAAAACCCGATTTTTTTAGGGTGTTTTACTGCCTTACGTTTGGGCTATCAACAGCGGAAAAATACAATGAACCACAATGTTAATTAAACACAATGCCCAAAAGCACTAAGCGATTTACCATTAGTGATGACCGCCTAAATAGCCACGGCTTTAGGATGCTTACCGATGGAGCGGACATTTCAGACTTTATAGCTAACCCTATAATGTATTGGATGCACGTTTATCCGACTGGTGGCAAGCCTGACGAATTATTGCCGATTGGCTTTTGGGAAGACATTGAACAAAAGGACGGCAAAATTACAGCCGTACCCAATTTTGATGATGGCGATACCTTTGCAATGAAAATTTATGGCAAGGTAGAACACGGTACATTAAGAGCGTGCAGTGCTGGTGCAGAACCTAAACCCAATGGTTTAAGTGTAAACCCTGCCGATATGTTGCCCGGACAAACCCTGCCAACTTTCACAAGCTGGTGGTTGCGTGAAGCCAGTATTTGCGACCGTGGCTCTAACGCTGGTGCAGTTGCCCTGAGAGTAAATGGCAAAATGGTGCAGCTGTCCGATGACGCTTCCGAAGTAATCAATTCCTTATTAAAAAATCAAAAACTAGATATGAAGTTAACTCAATTAACCGCTGGCGGTTTAACTGCCATGCTTGCTGCTTTAAAGCTTAATGCCGAAACAGCAACCGAACAAGAAGTAACCGAAGAGGTGGGCAAACTGGTAACCCTAACCGCCAATCAGGCAAGTGCCATACATACGCTAACAACTGAAAAATCAGATTTGGAAGGTAAGGTAACCGAGGTACAAAACAAGTTGGATGCACAAGTGAAATTGAGCAATCAAACTAAAATTGAAACCTTGGTAAACGGTGCCGCCGATGCTAGGAAAATTACCAAAGAGGAAGCCCCTTTGTACGTAACCTTAGCGCATAACCACAAAGATGGTTTTGATGCTGGCTTTAAGCAAGTAGAAGATTTGTTGGAAAAGAAAGTGGGTGTACCAAGTGTACAGGATGCTTTAAAAAATGGTGGCGAATCTAAAGACGAATTATCGGGTTTGGTAAAACTAAGCTATGATGAGTTGTTTTCCAACGGTGGTTTAACCAAGCTGAAAGCATTATCGCCGATTCACTTCGAAGAGAAAATGGCGGAAAAGTTCCCTAATCGAAAAGCTAAGTAAGTACATCATCAATCACGAATAAACAATAATTAAATAAGTATTTAACAATCATTTAACAGTATAAAAAAATGAAAAAATCAATTAGGGCATTTATTGCCTTTGCAGGATTCCTGCTAATGACCGCACCGGCTGTAAATGCCATTGCCCCAAAAGTAGATTGCAACCCAGCCATTGTACAACTCGGTTTTGTAGTGGCGGCAGTGGCTATTACCCTATTATCTAAACCATCAGCATTAACAAACGTGTTTTGTGCTGGTGTAGAAAAAGAAGCTTGGGTAGATTATATCATCAAGCGGTTTTACAAGGATAATGCATTCTTGCAATACGTATTCAAAGAAAGTGATAAAGTATTATCAGGTAGGGTTGTTCACATTCCCAATCCCGGTGCTAAACCACAAACGGTAAAAAATAGATCTTCCTTCCCTGCCGTGGCTGTACGTAGGGCAGATACAGATATTACTTATGTATTAGATGAGTATTCTGTTGATCCAACACACGTTCATAATCTTGAAAAGGTTGAATTATCGTACGATAAATTAGACGATGCGTATGGGGAACAATTAGAAGTAGTAACCGAAACTTCAGCAGATGATTTAATAGTTAAATGGGCTAGTACAACTGGTGCTGATAGTGCAATAATACCTACAAGCGGTGCTAATGCTCCAGCAAGTGCGCCATCGGCAACGGGTACCAGAAAAGCTGCCAGTCATTTAGATATTAAAAAAATGCGTGTACAATTTAACAAGTTAAATGTGCCTAAAGCAGACCGCTTCGCATTGATGACCGAAGATATGTATGATCAGATTTTTGATTCATTATCAACGGTTCAGCAAAATGCATTCTTCAAAAATGCAGACATAGCAACTGGTGTGTTGGGCGTATTGTACGACTTCCAAATAATGTCGAGAAGTTCTGTAGCGGTGGCCACAGTTACTACTAATGCCATTAAAGCTTTTGGTACGGCTGGTGTAACAACAGATAATGAAGTTTCAATATTTTGGCAAAAGAACTCCTTAACCTTTGCAATGGGTGAAGTTAAGGTGTTTGATGATACTGATAACCCACTTTATTATGGCGATATTATGTCTTGTGCTTTAAGAAGCGGTGGACGTGTAAGACGTGCAGACGGAAAAGGTGTTGGATTGCTAATACAAGCAGCCTAAATATTCTATACCACTCCCTAGTTTTGATTAGGGAGTGGTTTATATCCTCAAAATGAAAACATACTTTTTGAAACTCTTAAGAACTTTCGATTACGATAGCAGCTTGGATTTAGCGCAAAGCTTGGTACCAAGTAGCAAATACCACCTTACCACTTTGAGTGTGTTTTTAAGCATACTGGGTACGGGAGCCGATAAGTTATTTGGGTTAGATGGTTTAGCCTTTATGTCTTTGCTAATTGTTTTTGTAACGGAGTTGGTTAGCGGTATTACTGCAAGCAATATTCGGAAAGAGCCTTTTAGCAGTATGAAGTTAAGCAGGTTTAGTTTTAAGGTTGCCTATTATTTGGTTCTAATTTCTGTACCCTATTTAATGGCCAACAGTTTTGCAGGGCATAAAAAAGAACTGGCCGCCGCTGTATTTGAATGGTTGCATACCTTTTTACTGATGCAGATAGTGTTGGAAAACATAGTAAGCATTCTTGAAAACTCAGCGGTTATAACCGGGAAAGACAAAACGCACATCATCACAAAAATTCAGGATAAAATAAACCAATTCTTAAGCTAATGAAAACCATACTATTCATAATTGAAGCTGCCAAATTTTATATAGGCAGATTAGAGAAGAAAGGCAATTCGGGTTTTTTTGATGCTGGTTTCGAAGCTGAGTTAAAAGGTGCTGGCTGGTACTTTGGTGCGCCGTGGTGTGCATTCTTCGCCAATATGGCTTGGCGTAAACATCTGAAAAAGTACGATGCCCTTTTTGAGATTGCCAAAAAACTAGATAGTGGATCGGCGGTGCAAACCTTTAAAAATTACAAAGCTTCAGAATACTTTGAAACTGGCGACACGCCAAAATTAGGGGCGAAAGTAATTTGGAGGTTGGGCGATGGTGCCAAGGGTCACGCTGGTATTGTGATAGCTATAGAAGGTAATACGATGACCACGGTTGAGGGCAATACCAATGCGCACGGAAGCCGTGAAGGCGATTGCGTTGCTTGCAAATACAGAACCATTGAACGCCCTTTTACTGCAACTGGACTGAACGTGGTAGGATACATTTATCCATTAGAACTTTCCTGATATGGTACGATCAAAAACATTTAAGATAAAATTATTGGTGCTGATGTTTGCATTAACCATTGGGTTTTTCTGCTCATGTAGTATCAGAAAAAAACGCCTGACGGAAAACATACAGGTACAGAATCAAAGCACAACACAATCGCAATTTTCAAAAATAGATCTTACGGATTCTCAATCGCTTCAGCATTTTAATTCATTAGCGGAAACGCAAACTTTCATTTATAGCGATACGCTGAGGGGAAGTCAAATAATGGATAGCGGAGCGGTGGTAATTGAAAGTAGCGGTATTAAGTTAAACGCCCATTTAATAGGTAATAGGCTTAATTATGTTATTACTGCCAAGCCTGTATCTAAAACTATATCAAACACTAAAAACAACATCAATACCACAGAAACGGTGGTATCTAAAAGTAAAACCCAAATAGCCGAAATAAAAAAGGCAAAGGCGCAGGCCACCATAAACCGGAACGAAAGGGAAACCACTAAAGTGTCTCCCTTTCCCGGATGGGTTCTTATGTTATTGTCCATCATCGCAGTTATTGCCCTGATGTTATTTTTTAAACCGATAATCAATTTTATAAAGTTATGGATCAAGTAATAATCACCTTACTAGCAGAATTATTTGCAACACACCCAGAAGTGGATAAATTTTATTTAACAAGCGATAACCAAGCTTTTATTCAGGATCATCACGCTGAAGCTCACGCCCAAACCTTGGAAGATAAAAAGGTAAAACCTCACGCTAGAGAAGCGGTGCAGTTTAAAGCGGTAGATGCAGATGATACAGAAAAAGAAACTTTACAAGCCCGCTATTTTGAGTTGTACGGCAAAAAAGCCAATCATCTATTGGGCATTGAAAAATTGAAAGCTGCCATCGCAGAGAAAGAAGCACAGTAAATACAGAAAACAAGAATTTAAAATACAATCCGCCCCGATAAGCGGGACGGATTGCATTAAACACGCATTAAACATTCATTAAATATCAAATAAATGATACCAGGTGTAAGCATTATCACAGCCAATGGCAATATTGGCGGCGCAGTAAATACTCAAGACGGTATAACTGGCGCAATTGTAACGGGTACCGGAACGGGAACCGTTGCTTTATTGACACCGAAAAAGGTAGTCAGTTTAGTAGATGCGGAAACGCAAGGTTTCACGGCATCTGCCGAGCCTATTGCCAACCGATTGATAAAAGAGTTTTACAGTATCCCCGGCACATTGGGTGTACCCTTATACTTAATGTTAGTTGCCGAAACAACTTTGGTAACCAGCCTTTGCGATAAGGACAATGTTAACGGTGCAAAAAAACTGGTTGATTTTGCAGCTGGCAGTCTTCGGGTTTTGGCCATTGGTCGTAAACCGGGCGTAGCTTACACTCCAGTTGCGCCAGCTTTTATAGATTCGGATGTTACAGGTGCTGTGGCCAACGCCAAAGCGTTTGTTACAGACAGATTTGCAAAAATACAACCACTTAGGATTATCCTAGAAGCACGTATTCACGATGAAACTAATACAACTGTTTTCTTACCCAATACGGTAGCGGCCAACGGCGTTGCTTTTGCAATTGGCGGTACGCTTAATGATAAATCAGCCTCTTTAGGTTTAATTTTGGGTAAGATAGCAGCCGTACCAGTACACCGTAATATTGGCCGTGTTAAAGATGGTGCATTGCCTGTAGATGCAATGTTTATAGGCACAAAGAAAGTGGAAGCTTTTGCAGCCTTAAATACTCTCATTGATGCGGGTTACATCACTTTTACCAATTACCCACAAAAGGCAGGTTACTATATTTCTGATGATCCGATGGCTACGGCTGCAACGGATGATTATCGTTTTTTAACCAATTGCCGTGTAATTGACAAAGCGAGTATTATAGCCTACCAAACCTACATCGAAGAATTAAAAGATGATGTGGACTTGGATGCTACGGGTAAGATTGCCGCTATCATACTTTCACACTTAGAATCTGTTATCGAAAACAATATTTCGCTGGCAATGAGTGAGAGCATAAGCGGTAAGCCGAGAGCCTACATTGACCCTGCGCAAAATTTGGCAACGGGAAGTAACTTAAAAGTTAAGTTAAGAATTACGCCTAAAGGATACCTTAAAAGCATTGAGGTTGAAATTGGCTTTGGTATCACTAATTAATAGGAGGAAAATAAAATGTTTGATACACAAGAAGTTGCTTGGGCTGATCTTTCCATCAGGGTGTTTGATACAACGGTTAAAGCTAACCGTGGTACCAAATATAAAAAGGAAAGCGAAAAAGAGCATTTATATGCAGCGGGTAATGAGCCAATAGGCATACAGACTGGCAATGCTAAATACGATGGCTCTTTAAAAATATTAAAGTCGGGTTTAGACAAGTTGAATGCGGCCGCCAAAGCTGCGGGCTACAGCGATATTACCCAAGTGCCTTATCAGGTAATCATATTAACGGTTAGCTATAAAGAGGGTTTTGGCAGGGCTATACAAACCGACCAGCTGCGTGGCCTTAGCTTTTCTGCTTTTGAAAAGGGCATGGACCAGGGAGCGAAGTTTATGGAGGTAGAACTTCCATTTATCTATTTAGAATTAACCAGTAAATAAAGTTAAATACCCATTAAATGAAGAATTTAAAAGCATTAGAAGAAATTACACCCGAAGTAATTGAAGCTTGGAAAAGCGAGCATAAACGTGGCGTTTGGCAATTATCAGTTGATGGTAAGGTTGGTTATGTTAGAAAACCCACTCGTGACGAAATGAAGTACGCAATGACCTTTGCTACCAAAAACGACCCATTGGGTATGGTAGAAGAAATTCTAAAATCTTGCTGGTTGGGTGGCGATGACGACCTGATCAATGATGATGATTTCTTTTACGGTGCAGCCGAGCAGTTGCAAACCCTTATCGAAATTAAGGCAGGCGAACTAAAAAAGTTGTAGACGAAGCATCAGGAAAATTAGAAGATAATTGGATAGGCTACGTAGATACCATGTTCGCTTATTATCTGCCCGGCGTAGATACCTCGTCATTAACGGATCAACGCTGGGCAGAAATGTATAAACAACTCCTACACATAAGACAAGAAGAATCTAAAGAGCGAAATGGGCAACTTAGTTGAGTTTATTGTAAAAATCAAGGATATGGCAAGCGGCTCGGTCGCTCAGTTGGCAAATAATGCCGAAACTGGGTTTAACCGAATGAACGCAGGCCTTAACCGGGTTAGTAGCAATATGAATCGGCTTAGAATGTCTATTTCTGATATAGACAAAAAATTAAACGACCTACGCCGCACCCGAGAAATTAGCGTAGATGGCCGACAAATTCGGCGAATCAACCAAGAAATTACAGACTTAGAACGTAGGCGAAACCGCCTAGAGGGAAACTCGGGCGGTGGTATGGGCGGTATGCGTGGTTTGGCAGCTGGTGCGATGGCCTTTGCTGGTGTTGCTGGCATAGGTAGCGTTATCGGCAAGGGTATGGATATGCAAATGGCATCCAAATCCTATGAAATTGTTGCAGGTAAACAACAAGGCGTTGCAATTTTTAATGACTTGCAGAAATACGCACAAGACAGTATTTACGGTAATGAAGTTTTAGACGTTGGTAAAACAATGTTAGGCTTTGGAATTGAAGCCGACAAAGTAGGTAGCAGCGTTAAACGCTTAGGCGATATAGCGGGCGGTAATGCCGAAAGGTTGCAAAGATTAGGACTCGCCTATTCACAAGTGAAAAGTGCCGGAAGGTTAATGGGTCAGGATGTTTTACAATTTGTGAATGCTGGGTTTAACCCTTTACAGGCGATATCTAAAAAGACTGGCAAAAGTATGGCCGTCTTGAAAAAGGAAATGGAAGACGGTAAAATATCTTTCAATGATGTTGCTGGTGCTATTGAAATGGCTACTAGCAAGGGTGGTATGTTTTACAATATGGCCAAGCAATTAGGCGAAACCGCACCCGGTAAATTAATGGCGCTCTCGGGTGCTTTTGATGTGCTACAGGCTAAGGCTGGATCAAGTATTTTAGAAATGATGTCGCCATTGTTAGATTTTGGCAATTGGTTAATCAATAGCCCTAATTTATTAATGGGGTTAGTGTGGGGAATTGGTGCGGTTGCTGTGGCTTATGGTGCGTGGAGTGCTGTTATGGGATGGGCTGCAATTAAAGCTGCCATATTTAATATAGTGGCGTTTTGGCCATTGCTAGTAATTATGGTTTTAGTAGCAGCTATTGCCACTTTAATTTATAAGTACCAAGGTTGGGGTAAGGCAATGGAAGCATTGTGGATAATTACCAAAGCAGCTGTTAGTAATATAGGTATAGCCTTTAAAAACTTCTTTCAGGAGGTAGGATATCGGGCTGATTTATTCGGACTCAAAATCAAAGAAACTTTCCAGTTTGTGGGTGGCACAATTGGCAACCTTATGCGGGCTTTAATGCTGGCAGGTCAAATGAAATTTGGCGAAGCAAAACAAGCTTTGTTTGCTGAGGTCAAAACAAGTGCAACATCTGAAATTACAGAACTTGAAAAACGAAGAGGTAAGCAAGTATCACAAAATTTATATGATGTTGCGCAAAATCGCAGTCTTCAGGGAATTGGTGTACTTAGTAAACTAACCGAGCGAAAAGGTAAATCGCCCGCCGATTTAGGTATGGGCAGTATAACCGATATTAAACCCGGTGGAGCAAACACACCTACCAGCCTTGGCAAAACCAATGACGGTATTACTGGCGGAGGAGTTAAAAACCTAACCATCAATATTGGCAAGTTTCAGGATAAAACCGAAATACATACCACCAATTTAAAGCAAGGCATAAACGAAATTGAAGATACGCTTGCGGAAATGTTTTTGCGCATAGTAAACAGCGGAGGTGCAGCAATAGCATCATAGTTATGAGTTTAAAAAGTACCATAGAAGACAGAATATTAACTGGAGCGGATAAAGCGGCCAATGCCACTAATACGCCTGCCATTTTTGATGTAGCGCAAATTCTGCAAACGCTTTATGGTTTTAAACCTATTGTTATACCCGGCTTGCCAGCTGCACCTGCCAACACCAATGAATTTATTATAGATACAAGTAAACTACCCAAACGCAGGGTAAGAACTAATCAGGGTTCGCCTATATATGGCTTGCAAGATATGATTGGCCGTCAGGTTTTTTTGCCATTAACCATAGTTGCAAATGGGGTAGATTATGATTTCCCATTTACGGTCATCGGCATTAAATGCAAAAAAATATTGATAGAAACGCCAATGATTGAGCGGAGCGCATCTGTGATTGAAGAAATTGGGGTGGATGCTTATCGCATTTCTGTTAAAGGGTTTTTAGTTGATCCATTGAACGATTTTCCCGATAATCAGTTGTACAAGCTGAAAGAAATGTTTGAATGCAAAACAACTGTAAAAATCAAAAGTGCGCTGGTGGATATTTTTTTAGGTGGCAATGATCAGGTAGTAATATCCAATTTGGATGTTCCCGAAAAACCGAAAGTTATTGGCGTTCGTGATTTTTCATTTGAATTGATACAGGACGGTGTTTTGGATTTATACGCAGTAAAGTAATGAGTTTTAAACTGTGCAGTTTGATAGATATTGGAGATTACCAACTGCGTGGCGGTGTTAACGAAGTAAACATCAAAAAAAGCGTGAATACCATTGTTGATACGGCGAACATTAAAATACCAGCATTAGGCAGGGCATTGAATAATGACACGTTACCCGCTTCATCTGTAGAAACTGCTGGTTTGTTTAAGGAAGGGCAAAAAGTAAAAATACAGCTGGGTTACAATTATAGATACAGAACCGAATTTGAAGGTTTTGTTAGGCGTGTAAACCTGTCAACTCCAGTTAATATAGAACTAGAAGGGTACGCTTGGCAATTGCGAAAAAAAACAGTTGCCGCCAGTTGGCGCAGCGTAACCATTAAGCAGGTTTTAGAAAAGATTGTTGAGGGTACGGATATAGTTTTAAGTGATAAAATACCTGATAGCGATTTGATAAAGATTACCCTAAAACCAATGACGGGATTACAGGCACTTGAATATGTAAAGGAAAAACTTTTGATGGTGGTTCATTTCGATGGCAATGTTTTGTATGCAGGTTTAGAAGAGGGCATAAAAAAGGGAGATGTACAGTACAGGTTAGGTTGGAACGTGATACGTGATGATCAGTTGAAATATAGGATTGCAGACGATACGCTGGTGCGTGTACGGATTGTATTGAAATTACAGAAAGGCGAACAAGTTTTATATGAGGCGGGTGACAAAAATGGCGAAATAGTTAAAAAGGAAGCTGACCATTGGGGTAAGCCTGAATCCTTTGTAAAGATTGCAAAAAGGGTTTTAAGCGAAAAAAAGTTTACAGGATTTGAAGGTAAAATAACGGCATTTTTAGAACCCTTTTGCCAGCCCACTTATACCGCTGAAATCATTGACAAAAAGTATGGCAAACGAGACGGAAAATATTTTGTAGCTGGCACAGAGGTAAAATTTGGAACAGGTGGCGCACGCAGAATTGTTGAAATAACAAGGAGGTTAAGTGTCTGAAAAATTAAATAAAGCCCGGGAAGCCCTTGCGGAATTTGCTGGCAAGTTTGCACCCGAGTTTGCTTTACAGGGTATCGTTAAAGAGATTGACACGGTAAATTATACGGTTGATGTTGAAATAGAAACCGATGTGGTTTATTTCGATTGCAGATTAAGAGCCGTGGTGAGCGATAAAAAAAGCATTGATGTTTTACCAAAAATGGGCAGTAAGGTATTGCTTTTAAAAATCTCGGAAAGTGATTATTTGGTTTTAGCCTGTGATGAGATTACGGAATATAAAATTACGGTGGGTACAGCGGTTTACAAACTGGATGCAACTGGTCACGTAATTGGCAAAGGTACAGAGACTTTAAAAAAAATATTGGGCGATCTGATTGATACAGTTTTGACAATTGGTGCTTATAAAGACACCGCTAGTTTAACACAAATTAAACAGCGAATTAATAATCTATTAAAGTAATGGCATTAGATAAAGCAGGTTTGAAAAGTGATTTAGATACGTTGTACACCGCAACTGTTGACAATGCAGACTTATCGCCTGCACAGGCTAAAGAATTATTTTTAACCCGTATGGCAGATGCTATTGAAAAGTTTGTTAAAACGGCAACAGTTAACTATACAGGTGGTTTAACATCTGCCAATGGCGGAGTAGTAACAGGAACATTAAATCATACCATCAGCTAATGAAGGACTTTCTATTAACGGCGGACTTTGACTTGAAAATTGAAAATGGAGACTTCGTAATTGGAGAAAGTAACCAACAGCATCAGCAATGTTTATTGTTGGCCGAAAAGGGAGCCTATAAACAGTTCCCCAATGTTGGTGTTGGGCTGGCAACTTTCATAAATGATGAAAACCCTGACGATTTACTACGTGAAGTGCGGTTGGAGTTTACAAAAGATGGTATGAAGGTAAATAGGCTGGCATACGAAAACGGAAAAATTAAGGTAGATGCTGATTATGGCAAGTAACGTAAACATACAACCCGGAATGAACATTCTAGATGCTGCGATAGCATCGGGCGGTAGTATGGAAGATGTTTTCGCTTTATGTTTTTTAAACGGAAAATCCATAACCAGCGACTTAGTGCCAGGAACAAATTTGCAAGCTACCGGAAAGCAATACGCACCATCGGTAATGGGTGCAATTGCCAATCCTACTATTGATACAATTAAGGTTATTGCTGGCCAAACATTATTGGATATGGCTATGCAACAGTTGGGTTCAATGGATGCGGTGTTTTCGTTGGCGAAATTAAACGGACTATCGGTTACCCAGCAATTAGCCGATTCGCAAATTTTAAACTTTTCGATAATGCCATTTAACAGGATCATCGCAAAAGAATTTAAGGATAACGGTTGGAAGCCAGCATCGGCCACAACCACATCTGGAGTGCAAACCATACCTGTATTAGAGGGTGTGGATTATTGGGGAATAGAAATAGATTTTGAAGTAAACTAAAATGGCAAGAACAATAGAAGAGGTTTACCAAACCATCATTACGCAAAAAAATAACACCGCCGAACTGGGTGCGCTTAACAGTACCTCTAAAACGGCGGTTTACAATCTAATGTGCTATGTAATTGCGGTTGTAATTGTTGCCTTAGAAAACCTTTTTGACTTGCACAAATCCGAGAATGATGCCATAATTGCCACATTGAAACCACACACGGCAAGGTGGTATCGTGATAAAGCTTTGAACTTCCAATTTGGGCAGGACTTAACTGAAGGTGGTATTTATGCCAATGTTGGTTTAACCAGTCAAAATATAGCAGCACAAAAAATAATAGCCCAAGCGGCAGTTACCGAGGTTGATGGTAGGTTAAGGATTAAGGTTACCAAAGCAAGTGGCGATGACTTAGTTGCACTTAGTGCGTTACAGCTAACGGCATTTGTGGCCTATATGAATAAAATTAAAGATGCTGGTGTAAAGGTTATAAACGACAGCTTGGCAGCCGATGCCCTAAAATTGACTTTGGATATTTGGTACAACCCATTAGTGCTAACTTCTACTGGTGCAAGGATAGACGGTAGCAGTACCGAGCCTGTTAAATCGGCGATAAAAGCCTATTTAAAAAACACTCCTTTCAATGGCGAATTCTCCAATACCAAACTTACAGATGAGTTACAAAAGATAGATGGTGTGGTATTCCCTGTCATCAAATTAAGTCAGGCAAAATATGGCTTGTTTCCCTTTTCGGGGATTGATGAAAAGTATGTTCCGGATGCTGGATATTTAAGAATTGCGGATGCGGATTTAACTATTAACTACAGGCAGTATGTTCAATCTTGATATCAATAAATTGATTTTATGGATTCTGCCAGCTTTTAAAAGAAAGCCCGCAATGTATGCTTGGATGCAAGCTTTGTGCTTCCCGTTGATACAGGTTTATAATCAGTTTACGGATAACCGGATAAGCAACCTTTATAAGTTATCGCACAATGGGCAGGTGTTTAGTTTAGAAAATGCCCTAAATGATAGGTTTGATAATGTGCTGAGGCGAATATATATAAGCGATGGATTTACAAAAGACAGGATTTACATTTTCACTCCCGAAGAATTGAAGCCCAAATTTTTAGGCACGCTATCAATTTTCAATAAAGATGATTATGCAGATACAGGGGTTGACTTTATAGTTTGGATACCTGCGGGCATAACCGGGCAGGGTTTAATAGAGATTAAGGCATTGATAGATTTTTATAAAATAGCGGCCAAACGCTTTAGAATATACAATATATGAATAACACAGATTTTTCACAGACAGGCGGTTTCCCATTTGATCAGGGAACGTTGGCATTTATGCAGAATAACATTGTGCTGGCTTCTAAAGCTGCGGCGATGGGCGGTACCTTATCTATTATCAGCGGTTGCGAAATTGCTGGAGTAAATGCCACCAGCGGTTTTGTATTTATAAATGGCGAAATATTGCCATTTGTAGCCGGTACAATAACGGCGAAGGTTATTATTGTTGAAACAACAACTAGTCTGCTTTATCAAGACAATGTTTCCCGACCCGTGCAAAAGGTTAGGCACGCCACCTTTGGTGATGACGGCGTAACCGATTATTTGTGGGTAAATTTTAAGCGCAATACTTCTGAAGGAGTTTTGGCAAGGTTGGAAAGGTTGGAGCGTATTGCTGCACCGATATTAACTGGCGATGGTTGGTTGTTGTTTAACAGACCAGCAAATCAAATACCACCGCAATGGGCAGAGGTAGTGGAAATGCGTGGGCGAACGGCTATACACCAAGATGTAACACAAACGGAATTTGTGGCCATTGGCCAAACTGGTGGTAACAAAAACAAAACTTTAAGTATTGATGAAATGCCTGCGCACAAGCATACTTTAACAGGTGGTTTGGTGGGTCAGAGTTATTCTGCTAATGGTGGTACGACTAGAAATTCAATAGATAGTGCCAATCCACAAACGGAAAATACTGGTGGTGGTGTGCCATTTGGCATATTAAACCCTTACCGCATTGTTTTATACATTAAATACGTAGGCGCATAATGGCAACGGCAAGAAGCATATTAAAAGCCTATTTCCTTACAGGGAAAAAGCCAACACAAGGCCAGTTTGCTGCTTTGATAGATAGCTTTTTGCATTTGTCTGAAGATAGCTTAACCATTACGCAAATACAGGGGTTGCAGAATGTGTTGGCTGGTAAGGCTAGTACTGCACAGATAGATGCGTTGGCAAGCGCATTGGCTGCCATCGGTGGTGGCGGCGGTGGTTCTTTCACAACCCTTGCGGGCAACGCATACGATAACGCATCCCTTGCAAGCGCATTGGCGGGCAAACAAGATAAGTTGAATCAACTTATTGCGGGATGTGAGATTACGCCGGGTGCAAATACCAGCATTGCCCCCGGTAACTGGAGGATTAACGGAACAACCCACGTAATAAACACAGCAACCTCC
>JACMRC010000274.1 GCA_014376655.1 Mucilaginibacter sp.
CTATCGATCCGAAAATCCTGCATTCCGCTAAAATAAGCGAAAATACTGTTAGTGTTATTTGTTGTATTCATCTGATTGTCAGATAAATATACAAATAAATAATCAAAAATAAAAGCTAATTAACTCATTATCAAATACTTACTTTTATGAATGTAACTAACTTTTTAATGCGTTTGCCCTGGCCATAACAACTAGGGGCGTTTTATTTCCGCGTTTTTTTTGTATTTTTGTATAAAGCCAAACACCCGCTTTAAAGCGGCCTACCTTTGCGGCCTTACAATTAAGCCCTCAAAAAGCGCATAAATTCCGTTTTTATAGTAATATATTAACACACAGTGATTTAAGTAAAAAAAAGTGCTGTGAAATAGTGTGAATTCGTGTGATAATGGTGTGAAATAGTGTGAATCCGTGTGTTAATGGTGTGATATAGTGTGAATTCGCGTGAATTCGTGTGATGTTATGCGTTACCAATGTGTTAAACCGGTTAAATGCCGCAGGCGAAGTATAAGTATTTCTGTCTTTAGGCTACAATCATCCACAGATATTACTATTTTTAGCCAACTAAATACTAACTATAAATTTACAATGACAACAAGAAGAACGTTCTTAACGCAGGCTGGCCTGCTATCGGCAGGGGCAATGTTAGCACCACATTTACTTTCGGCAAAACCTATTAAAAATGTAGGCTTGCAGCTATATAGCCTGCGCGACCAGTTACCTAAAGATGTAAGCGGCGTTATTGCCAAAGTTGCAGCAGCAGGATATAAAGAAGTTGAGCCTTATGGTTACAGCAAAAAAGGCGGTTTCTGGGGATTAGAGCCTAAAGCGTTCAGCGACTTGTTAAAAGCAAATGGCTTAACCACGCCAAGCGCGCATTATGATATGAACCAGTTTTTAGGTTCGGGTAAAACAGAAAACTTAGAGGCTTATATTGAGGCTGCCAACGCTACCGGCCAATCGCATATTATTATTCCGTCTATAAACGGCGAGTTTATTAAAACCGTTGACGAGTGTAAAGCTGTTGCCGAAAAAATGAACAAAGCTGCCGAGATTTGCCAGAAATCGGGCTTGAAATTAGGCTACCATAATCACAACTTCGAGTGGAAACCAATTGGCGACACTACTTTCTATGATACCGTTATTGACAATACCGACCCTAAATTAGTAGCCATGGAAATGGATATATATTGGGTAGTACGTTCGGGCAAAGATCCGTTAGAGTTAATGGCTAAACACCCGGGACGTTTTGAATTTGTGCATATTAAGGATATGGATAAAACCAAATCAAACTTAAATACAGAGATCGGTGCCGGTACTATTGATTACGTTAAGATATTAAGCAAAGCAAAAAAAGGCGGTGTTAAACACTTTATTGTTGAGCAGGAAAACTATATCAATATCGACCCTTACGTAAGTATCGCACAAAGTGCTAAGTATGTTAAGGATAAGGTGAGTATCTAATCTGATAACTTAATTATCCCCGATTGTCATTTCGATACGAGGAACGAGTGAGAAATCCTATACAAGCGATTATTTGCATGACGTATAAGATTTCTCCCGTTGGTCGAAATGACATTTTTTTATTTTGTACTGTATGATCACCATAACCAACATCCACAAAACCTTTAACAAAGGCAAGGCAAACCAGGTAAACGCCGTTAATGGTATCGACTTAATTATTGCCGATGGTGAGTTTATGGTGGTGGTGGGCTCAAACGGTTCGGGTAAAACAACGCTGTTAAACCTGATCTCCGGCAGCATCCTGCCAACGTCAGGAAGCATCAGCATTGATAATCACGATGTAACCAAACTTGCCGATTACCAGCGCAGCAAATGGATAGCCCGCGTTTTTCAAAACCCAATGAGTGGTACAGCATCCGATCTAAGCATATTGGATAATTTCCGGCTGGCTGCTATCCGTACTAAAGCCAAAGGGCTAACCATTGGTGTTAATGACGCATTTAAAGGCGCTGT
Organism: Mucilaginibacter sp.; assembly: GCA_014376655.1. GTDB lineage: Bacteria > Bacteroidota > Bacteroidia > Sphingobacteriales > Sphingobacteriaceae > Mucilaginibacter. The sequence continues at coordinate 1,975 of JACMRC010000274.1, forward strand.
AAAAGAAAAAATAGCCACGTTGGGTCTTAGCCTCGAAAACAAAATAGAACAGCCCATGGGCACGCTATCGGGCGGACAGCGCCAGGCTTTAACCCTATTAATGAGCGTGATGGACGATTGCAAGATCTTATTGCTCGATGAACCCACCGCCGCCCTCGACCCAAAATCCGCAGAAATAGTAATGCGTACTGCCGATAAACTGGCTAAAGACTTTAAACTGACCACAATTTTAGTCACCCATAATTTAAAAGATGCCTACAATTATGGATCGCGAATTATTCAAATGGGTGAGGGGGTGATAATTAAGGATGTTGATACTACGCACAAACAAAAGCTGAAACAGAATGATCTGTTTGAGTGGTTTGGTTGAGTATAAATCAACCCTCTTTCCGCCGAAGGCGAAGAGAGGGTCGCGCCCGCCAAAGGCGGGCCGCGGGGTGAGTTGACGGCGCGCGTTTATTAGCGTAAATGTCCGCTTCGCCTTTTACTCACCCGGTCTTTGCTTCGCTCGACCACCCTCTCTTCGCCTTCGGCGGAAAGAGGGATTTATTCGATCAATTTTTTTTGGCAAACTTATTGCAATCATCTAATCACTATGATGAACAATAATAACTTCCAGAATATATTTGATGCGTACCAGCTGGTTAGCGGTGCAAAGATCAAAGGCATAAAACAAGACGAAATGTTTGAGCTTGGCGAATACGATGCTAACAAACGCGGCTACACCGTATACCCGATAGATAACGGTGTGCGCTATGACGACTTCGCGGTTGTAGTAGCCGAAAAAGAATTAAAAAATAATTTCCTGATAGAGGTACTGAAAGTAAATACGGCACTCGCTGCGTAAATAGAAAAAGCGCCGTTTTTGATGTTTCAAAACGGCGCTTTTGTTTTGCTTTGTAAGCGGTTATTTTTTATAGCTGATCTTATACAGCGTGCCTTTATTGTCGTCGGTTACATAAATAGAACCATCCGGTCCCTGTGCTAAACCGCATGGGCGATGCACCGCACGGCCTGATGCTTTTTGTTCGGCTGTGCCAGCAAATCCATCAGCGAATACTTCCCATTTACCGTCGGGTTTGCCATTTTTAAACGGCTGGAATACTACAAAATAACCTGCTTGCGGCAATGGTGCGCGGTTCCATGAACCATGGAAAGCAAGGAACGCGCCATTTTTGTAACGGGCAGGAAACTGATCGCCGGTATAAAATAACAAACCATCAGGTGCCCAATGTCCCGGGAAACCTACTACAGGCTTAATATATTTAGGGTCGGCTTCTTTTTCGCTGTCGCCACCATACTCCGGGCCTAATATGTTTTTTTGTTTTTGCCAGTCGTAATACATGTATGGCCAACCCGCGTTATCACCTTTCTTAAGTGCGAATAAACACTCAGATGGTAGCTCCGCAGATTGCTGGGCAGTATATAATTTAGGGTAGAGATCATGCAAGGCATCGCGGCCGTGCTGGGTTACAAATAACTGGTTAAGCTGTTGGTTCCAGAAAATGCCAACCACGTTACGCAATCCTGATGCATAGTGTACGCTTTCCGGGTAGCTTTGATTAAGTTTATTAGCTTTAAACTGCCAGATACCGGCGGTCGAGTCTAAGATAGGGCAGCCGGTATGTTTTTTATCATACTCTTCACAGATATTACTTGGCGCGCCTATGTTTACATATAGGTTACCATCGTTATCTAAAGTAAGCGCTTTAGGCTGGTGATGGTCTATCTCTACTAACCCTCTAACAATAGTTTCAGGTTTATCGGGATCTATTACCTCGTTTTGCGCATTCAGTTTATAACGGAAAACAGAGTTTTTAGACGATGCATATAAGTAGCCGTCTTTAACAGCAATGCCGGTGCCACCATAATCGCCGAAGCTGGTTTTTACGGTTGCCTGGTCATTCTCTTCATGCAATACTATAATGCCTCTTGATTTACGCGTACTTGCCATGTGAATAAAAATATCATGCTGTGGCGTAACTACCAGGTGGCGTGCGCTGCCAAGGTTATCGGCAATTATTGTAGCTGTGAAACCAACAGGAAGCGTTAAGCCGCCATCTGCAGGTTTATTTTTTGCGGAATTTAATACCACTATCCCTACTACCGCAGCCACTGGTAACAGTATTGAGAATAATCTTTTGTTTTTCATTGTGTTGTTAAGTTTATCTATCAAAAATAGTATAATAAATTTTAAGGCCTATACCAAATAAAATATTAGCAAGGTTTTAAAGAATACTTCAAATTTTTATCGAAGTAAAATTATATTTTTAATTATATATGGTATAAAGAATTTAATTCTTTATATGCAAACGTTTGCAGTTTATGCTGAAATATTCTTTAATCACTTGATTAAACCCTGATTTGTTTTTATCGTCATAGATGTATACAAAAATAAAGAACATGAAAAAGATAGCACTAATATCAGCAATAGCATTAAGTGGTTTATTTTATAGCAACGCAAATGCACAATTAAGAATAGGTTTTGGCTTACATGTAAATACTCCATCAGTTAGAATTGAAGCACAAACTGCTTCCCCGGTTTATACCGAATATAGTAACGCAGATGATTATTATTACATGCCCGAGGTTGATGCTTACTATAGCCCATACGAAAGAGTGTATTACTACAACGATGGCGGAAGATGGGTGTCAAACGCTTACTTACCCGACGAATACCGCAACTACGATTGGAGAACCGCCCGCCGTTACGAAGTACGCGCACACCGCCCATACTTAAACGCGGATATATACCGCGAAAAATACAGAGGTAATGCACGTGACTGGAACCGCAGAGATGACCGTTTTGATAACCGCAGAGATGATAGGTTTGATAACCGCAGAGACGACCGTTTTGATAACCGCAGAGATTATAGGTTTGATAACCGTAACGATCGCAGAGACGACGGCCCGCGCTTTGTAAAACCTAACGAGTATCGTGGAGCAGAACATGCAGACAACCGTGGTTGGGGTAATGGAAACAGAAGAGATGATAGAAACGATAACAGGGGAGAGGGCAACTATAACCAGCCCCAGCAGCAACAAGGCAGAGGACAAGGAAACTATAATCAACAACCTCAACAAAGCCAGCCGTCACAACCATCAAGGAGTGATAACAATGGCCAAGGCCGCGGACAAGGTGGTTATAACCAACCTTCTCAGCCTCAGCAAAATCAACCATCACGTCAAAACGGTGGTGGTCAACAAAGAGGAGGTATGAACCAAGGCGATCATTTAGTTTTTCAGAGTAGCCAAAACGACCAGAGAAGATTCTAATATAATTTCCTCTATCATATATTATAAGCAAAAAGCCACCGAAAGATGGCTTTTTTTGTGTTTGCAATTTGTCTGAACCATAATTTACAGGTCAAAAACTTGCCTTATGAGTTTGATATTAAAGTCCTCTCCTTGGAGAGGATTTAGGAAAGGTCTTGCAATTTCGCTATTTGTTCGGCCATTTCATCAACCCAGCCAAACAAGTAAGGTTCGGTGCCGGCAATTTTATGCCAATTGCCATTTTGGTCGGATGCTATAACTAAATGCAGCGTGCCGTCTATAGCATCAAACTGGTAGGCATTTTTATAACTGCTGTGGGTTACGTGTTTTATTATCCCGCTAACCGGGCCATCAGTACCGGTTAGGGTTGCGTTAAATTGTTGTTCCATAATTATTGAAACAGCAATTTAAGGGTTGTGTTTTTATATCTTTACCAACATGGAGCCAGTAAAGCCCGATAGTCAAATATTGATTGATATTGTTAAAACCCGTATGCCATTTGGTAAATACAAAGGCACGCTAATATGCGATCTGCCCGCTTATTATTTAGAGTGGATGAAAAGCAAAGGTTTCCCGCCGGGAAAAATGGGCATGATGCTGTCAACCACGTTCGAAATAAAAACTAACGGACTTAATAGCATCCTGCTTAAAGTTAAAAGCATTTTGCAAACGCAAAGCAAATGACGAGGATATGACCATCCGAAAAACTTGCGACTGCGTATATTGTTAAAACCATAAATAGATTATGAAAAATTCAATTCTGTATATTTTGTTTAGCCTGGCTATCTTCGGTTGCGCTAATGGCCAAAACCGCCCCGGCGACATGGATATTGTAAGCGTGCCCAAACCAAAAGCAGGGCAGGCGGTAGCCACATTTGGCGGCGGCTGTTTTTGGGCGATGGGTGAGGCTTTGTCTGAACTAAAAGGGGTAGACCAGGTAGTTGCCGGATTTGCCGGGGGAACCACTAAAAACCCAACTTACGAGGATGTTTGTACTCGCACAACAGGCCATGCCGAAGTTGCGCAGGTTTATTACGATCCAAAAATTATCAGCTATGAAAAATTGGCAGAGGCTTTCTTTTACGCGCACAACCCAACCGAGCTAAATTATCAGGGGCCTGATGAAGGTACCGATTACCGCTCGATTGCGTTTTACCGCACACCCGAAGAGAAAGCTACTTTGCAAGATCTGATCAAAACCATCAACGGATCAAAGCATTATAGTGGAAGCATAGTTACCCAGGTTGTGCCGTTCTCTGTATTTTATGCTGCCGAGAAGTATCACCAGGGATATTATAAAGCACACCTGTCCGCAGGTTATATTCAGGCGGTATCTGTGCCAAAGGTTATGAAAATGCGTGCCATGGAAAAAGCTTTTTTAAAGCCCGAGTTCCAGAAATAAAAGACATCATACTAATCAAAAAGCCATCTTACATTATAAGTAAGGTGGCTTTTTTTGTTACTTGAGTCTGTTAATGTTTGGTTAATATTTTTATCTTCACCCTATATAAACCAATAAAGCCTGAACATTATAATGAAATATTTCCTGGCCCTGTTAACTGTTTTATTTCTTCGGATTGATACGAAGGCGCAAGGTACTTATATCATCAGCGGAACCGTAAAAAACAGTAAAGGCGAAAAGGTTCAATCGGCAACGGTATTTGTTGCGGGTACCCAAAATATGACTATGACCAATGCCGAGGGAGAGTATAGTTTTAAAGGTATTATTCCGGGTAATTATTTGGTAGTGGTAAATATGCTGGGCTATAATTCGGTGAAACATGCTATTACTGTAAATGAGCGTTCAGAAACACTTAATCTTATACTTGCTGACAAAGAAATTGCTTTGCAGGAGGTTGTTATTAGCGGTAAACAACAATCTCCAAAAGATCTAAAAAGATTTACCCGGTATTTCCTGGGGCAGGTGTACGACCCTAAATTGTGTAAAATACTTAACCCCGAAATAATAAACTTTGCACATACGGATACTACATTAACCGCTACTACTGATGATTTCCTGGTAATAGAAAACCAGCTTTTAGGCTATCGCATAAAATATCTTCTTAAAATTTTCTCTGTTGGGCGGTCGGATGACTGGCATAATTTCGATGGTGAGTACACATTCGAGCCTTTGGAAGGATCGCCGGCGATGCAAGACTATTGGGTCAAAAACAGGAAAGCTACTTATGAGGGTTCAAAAATGAACTTTTTGAGAAGCCTATATGCCGTTACAACACGTAAAGAGGGTTTTTTATTATACAAAGTAACTTCTGATAATCCTTTAATTATTGAACGTAACCCTAAGGATGCCCAACAATTTGTAACACGAACTGATAGTGGTTTTATAAAGGCGGATACAAAGCCGGGTGTAATGGTTGTTTACGATAAACAAAAAGCTGCGTTACCTGATGTACTGAGTGATAAACCACCTAAAAAGTATTTTGCGCTAATGGGTATGCCTTATCGCTTCACTCTGCTAAAGTTTGCCGCCAAGGTTGATAGCAGGGGCAGTATCACAGATCGCACTTGGGATCTTTCTTTTGGCTATTGGCCACTATTTGGCGTAGCCCATCAATTACCGTTTGAATATCAGCCTAATTAATTTCTATCTTCACGCTAAGTTTAATAAACCAAAGCCTAACTCTTAAAATGAAAAATATCCTCGCATTACTTGCCTTCATCCTACTTCAGTTAAATATTTACGCGCAGGATACTTATAGCATTAGCGGTACTGTTAAAAATGCAAAAGGCGAGTTGATGGAATCGGCTACGGTGTTTTTAGCAGGATCAGAAAAGGTTGTTGCTACTAATAAAGAAGGGACATTTAAATTCAATGGTATCAGTTCCGGTACTTACCAGGTTGTAATTACTATGGTAGGTTATACATCAGCAAAACAAAATGTTATAGTCCAAAATAAACCGGAAACCGTTAGCATGGTACTGGGA
>JACMRC010000275.1 GCA_014376655.1 Mucilaginibacter sp.
ATAAAAACCCGGTACAGGCTATCCTATGGTCAAGTGGGATAGTCTCTATAGTCACATCCTCATTGGCCACAATAACTTGTGATTTAGTTGCGTCGGTTGGATAAAACTCCAATTCGTACTGCAACCGGGTTTCAGAGTATTTAAACTGAAGGTCGATGATCTCCATCAGTTGCGGCGGACCAAAAAGTTTAAGCGCTTTTTTTCGCCCGTTTAAATGTAGTGACGATAATAAACCTACCAGGCCCAGGTAATGGTCGCCGTGCAGGTGGCTAATAAAGATATGGTCTATGCGGCTGCCCCTTATATCAAAACGCAGCATTTGCTGTTGCGTGCCTTCGCCACAATCAACCAAATAAAGGCGCTCATTAATATTGAGCACCTGCGATGTGGGATTTCGATTATAAATAGGAGTTGCAGAACTACTTCCGAGAATTGTTACCTCAAATTTCATATCAGGTAAACAATGTAAGTATTATCTTGCTTCTTTTTTTAATTCTTTTTCTATCTCTTCCATAAAGATATGGTCAATACCTTCTTCGGATGTAGGGACAATAATTAAAACAGTTTCTAATTGAGATATGGTAACCAGGCGCGCTACAGCGTCATTTAATCCTGTAAGGATAAAAGAACCGCCCGCGTTTTTGCATAAACGATGGCCAACCAACAGACTGCTTAAGCCCGATGAATCGGCAAATTTTACCTGCGACAGATCAAGAATGATATTCCGTTGTCCTTCGGTATTGATCAATATTAACTCTGATTTTAGCTGTGGGGTTATCAACGAGTTCAACTTTGACTCATTGAGCTTCAGCAAAATATATTTCTCGTGTTTATCAACTGTAAACTTCATGTTATTAGTTCAGTAATTTAAGTGCTAATATATAATATTATTTACAATTAAAATCACAATGCGGCCAATGCGTTTTTAAGTGCACCTTCTACCCTGTCTAATACATTCTCTCCTGCAGGTTTTACAAAGGTTTCGCCGGTTATCTGTTCGTAAAGCTCAATGTAACGCTCTGATATAGATTCTACTTTCTCAGGTGTCATTACAGGTACTACCTGCCCATCTTTACCCTGAAAACCATTATCTATTAACCAACGGCGCACAAACTCTTTAGACAGCTGCTTTTGCGGCTCATCATTAGCTTGTCTTTCTGCATACCCTTCACTATAAAAATAGCGCGATGAATCTGGCGTATGGATCTCGTCTATCAAAAATATTTTGCCATCGGCTTTGCCAAACTCATATTTAGTATCAACCAATATCAAACCTTGTTTGGCTGCGATCTCGGTACCACGGGCAAATAATGCTTTGGTGTATTTTTCTAACTGCTCGTAATCTTCAACAGATACTATGCCCTGTTTCAGTATTTCTTCGCGCGATATATCCTCGTCATGCCCTACAGCCGCTTTGGTTGTCGGGGTGATGATAGGCTCGGGCAGTTTATCGTTCTCTTTTAAACCTTCGGCCAGGTTTACACCGCAAACCTGGCGCTTGCCGGCAGCATATTCGCGCGCCGCATGGCCGGCCAAATAACCACGGATAACCATTTCAACCTTAAAAGGCTCGCAAATGCGGCCAATAGTTACGCTTGGGTCTGGTACGCTCACTACCCAGTTAGGTACAATATCGGCAGTGGCTTTTAAAAATTTGGCGGCTATTTGGTTCAACACTTGTCCTTTGTATGGTATAGGCTCGGGCAATACCACATCAAAAGCTGATATGCGGTCGCTTACCACCATTACCAAATATTCATTACCTATGGTATAAACATCCCTAACCTTGCCTTTGTAAAAATTGGTTTGGTTTGGGAAATTAAAATGGGTTTCTTTTAGTGCATTCATTTTTTTAGTATCGAGTAGGCAGTATCAAGTATCAAGACACAAGCACATACTTGCTACTTGATACTAAATACTTACTACTATTGAATATCTCCGTAAGCTTCTAATATCTTGCGTACCAGTTTGTGGCGTACAACGTCTTCGCCGCTTAGGTAAACTATTTCAATACCTTTTATATCGGTTAATATGCGCAGGGCGGTATGTAAGCCCGATTGTTGTTTCTTAGGTAAATCTATCTGCGTAACATCACCCGTAACAATAAACTTAGCCGATGGACCCATACGCGTTAAAAACATTTTCAACTGCATATCGGTAGCGTTTTGCGCCTCATCCAATATCACAAAGCAATTATCCAGTGTACGGCCGCGCATAAATGCAAGTGGTGCAATCTCTATAGTGCGGTTCTCTAAATACAATTTCAGCTTTTCGGCCGGGATCATATCGTCCAGCGCGTCATATAATGGGCGCAAGTATGGGTCGATCTTTTCTTTCAGGTCACCCGGTAAAAAACCAAGATTCTCGCCTGCTTCAACAGCGGGGCGGGTAAGAATGATCCTTTTTATCTCTTTATTTTTTAATGCCCTTACCGCTAAAGCAACCGCAGTATAGGTTTTGCCGGTACCCGCAGGGCCAATGGCAAACAGGATATCGCTCTTGTTAATACAATCAACCATTTTACGCTGGTTGGCTGTACGCGCCTTAACCATAACACCGTTAG
>JACMRC010000276.1 GCA_014376655.1 Mucilaginibacter sp.
AAGAACTGTTTAATGCTACCATCGCTTAAAAAATGGAGATACGTAACCGCCAGCTTGCAGTTGCAGGCGAAGCACTTCCTGCCGAGGATATTATAACCCCTAACTATCTTGTTTTTTGCGAACACCCGCACGTTTATACTTTAGGTAATAGCGGCAAGCCGGAGCATTTATTGTTGGATGAACAAGGGCTGCAAGATAATGATGCCACCTACTACCACATTAACCGCGGGGGCGATATTACTTACCACGGGCCGGGGCAAATTGTAGGTTACCCAATACTTGATCTTGATAATTTCTTTACAGATATACACCTATACCTACGCACACTTGAAGAAGCCGTAATACTTACCCTAGCCGATTATGGTATAAAAGCATCGCGCTACCTCGGCTATACCGGCGTTTGGCTGGATGCCGATAACGAGCGTGCCCGCAAAATTAGTGCTATGGGTGTACGTTGCAGCCGCTGGGTAACTATGCATGGCCTGGCATTTAATGTAAATAATGATCTTTCTTACTTTAAAAACATCATCCCCTGCGGTATTGATGATAAAGCAGTAACCTCTATGCAGCATGAATTAGGGCATGAGGTTGATATAAAACGCGTTCAAAAAATCCTTCAACACTATATTTCCGTATTATTTGATATGGAAATATTAGCATGAAGGGAGTTGTCTCAATATTATTAATTATATCTGCCTTAACAGGTTGCGCCAAAAAGATTCCTGTTGTGCTTACTGATACAACAGCCGTTACAGGTACGGGAAATAGCAGTACTAATGCGGGTAATACTACCGGCAGCCCTGCTACCTCATCCGATGGCTCATTAACCTATTTAGCGCTGGGCGACTCGTACACCATCGGTGAATCTGTAACGCAAGATCAATCCTTCCCGTACCAGTTAACTGCACAGCTTAATACTCAGCTAAAAGTAGCCGCACCAACTATTATTGCTACAACCGGCTGGACAACTTTAGATCTGATTAATGGCATTAATAACAGCGGTGCCACAACTAAAATGTATAATTTTGTGACGTTATTAATTGGAGTTAATGACCAATATCAAGGCATGAGCCAGGAAGCTTTTCGATCAAGATTTATAGCATTGTTAAATACAGCCATTAAGTTTGCTAACGGCGATAAAAACAGGGTGTTTGTTATCTCGATACCGGATTACAGCGTTACCCCTTACGTTAGCGGAAATAATACAGAAACGTTAACAAGAATAGCACTGGAGATAAATGCATTTAATGGGGTTAGTAAAGTTGAGAGCGATAAGGTTGGCGTAAACTACATTAATATTACCGACATATCTCAACAGGCTGCAAATGACCGCAGCCTACTTGCCCCTGATGGTTTACATCCATCGGCTAAAATGTATAGTTTATGGGTACAGCGTTTAGTGCCTTTGGTTAAATCAAAACTGTAAGAAAACTAAATTTAAAAAAGATTTGCTTATCTTGGACAAGTGTCGTAAATTTGAGGACAAGTGTCAATGAAATAGTTATGGCTAAAGAAAAATTGTATAAACATCCTGAAGATGACTCCTTTGATCTAACCAATATGGTTAGGGAGGGCGTGCCATATCCTTATTTCAATAGTTTATCAAACCAATTACATTTTGGCCTTGAGGATTGGTCGTCATATCTGCATCTTTCTGAGCGCACCATTCAACGTTATAAAAAAGAGAACAAGTCTTTTGATCCGCTTTACTCCGAAAGGATCTTACAAATTGAGCGTTTATACAAGAAGGGTATTGATGTTTTTGGCGTAGCCGATAACTTTTATACCTGGATGGATACCATTAGCATACCATTAGGCAGCGTTAAGCCTAAAGAACTACTTGATACCTATTTTGGTATTGAGGCCATTCATGATGAGCTGGGCCGTATTGAACACGGCATATTTGCATGATCGTTTATCGCTTGGGTAAACAGGCGTTTATTAACGACCTGTCTGGCTATGGTGCCGAAAAAACCGGCGGTAGGTGGAATAGCAAAGGCTTCCCGGTACTATATACCGCTGCATCGCGTGCGCTGGCCGTGGTAGAAGTTGCGGTACACGTTCCGTTAGGCATTGTCCCGGTAAATTATCACCTGGCAACAATTTATGCGCCCGATAATGATATCTTAACCGTTAATGTTGATGATCTGCCTGCAAAGTGGGCCACCAATCCTTTTATAAGGGATACACAAGCTATCGGGAACCAATTTATCCGCAATTGTAGCCACCTGGTTTTGCAAGTGCCTTCTGCATCAGTACCCGGCGATCATAACTATCTCATCAATCCAAGACACCCTGATTTTAATAAAGTGAAAATAAAAAGCATTGCTGCTTTTGTATTTGATATCAGGTTATTCAAGAAATAATTCACACGAATTTCACGAATTATAAGCCGAATTACACGACTTACAATTACCTAATTAGCACTCCGGCAAGCTTAGCGGAATATTGATAGCTAAGCCACCATCGGCAGTTTCTTTGTATTTCGAGTTCATGTCCTGCGCAGTTTCCCACATGGTTTTAACTACAGCATCAAGGCTCACTTTTGCGTTATCGGGATTAGTTTGTAAAGCCAGCTGCGAAGCTGTTATCGCCTTAATAGCACCCATAGTATTTCGTTCGATACACGGCACCTGCACTAAGCCACCTATCGGGTCGCAGGTTAAGCCCAGGTGATGCTCCATTGCAATCTCTGCCGCCATCATTACCTGCCGTTGTGAGCCTCCTAAACACTCTGTAAGGGCTGCTGCAGCCATTGCTGATGATACGCCTATCTCTGCCTGGCAGCCACCCATAGCGGCTGATATAGTAGCTCCTTTTTTAAATATACAACCTATCTCTGACGCGGTTAATAAAAACTGGATGATCCGCTTATCATCATAACCATCACAAAAAACCAAATAGTATTGTAGTACAGCCGGAATAACCCCTGCCGCACCATTGGTAGGCGCGGTAACTACACGCCCAAACGAAGCATTTTCTTCGTTAACCGCCAATGCGAAACAGCTTACCCAATCTAATATATTCTGGAAGCCATTGCCTGTTTTGCGGATAGCTGTAACCCACTCGTCGAAATTGCTATAAGTATTTGTGCCGAGAAGTCGTTTATTTAAATTTGCTGCGCGACGTTCTACATTTAAGCCGCCGGGCAATTTGCCTTTGGTATGGCTACCGCGATACATGCACTCGGCCATTGCATTAAAGATATTTAGCACACCTGTTTTGGTTTCCTGCTCGCTGCGCCAGGCCAGTTCATTCTCCTGTACTACTTCTGATATTTTTAGTCCTGTTTTCCTGCACCAGTGCAACAGGTCCGCGGCAGTATCAATCGGGAACGGCAAGTCAACCTCGGTCTTTTGATGGCTTGATGCGCCTTCTTTCACCACAAAGCCACCACCAATAGAATAATAAGTTTCTGATACAGCTTTACCGGTATTTAAAAATGCCTGGAACGTTACCGCATTAGGATGAAAAGGCAAGCTTTCGTTAAACAGAAACAGCAAGTCATCAATAACTGTAAAGTCTATTTCGTATTTACCGCTTAACGTAATTTTGTGTGTATTGGTTATACGGCTTATTTTAGGTGTAACCTCGTCAACAGCAAATGTTACCGGATCATCGCCGCTTAAGCCTAATAATATGGCTATATCTGTACCGTGCCCGCGTCCTGTTTTAGCTAACGAGCCATATAATAAGATCTTAACACCTGTAACCAATGGCAATACCGCGTCCTGCTCAAGCGTTTGCACAAACTGCTGCGCGGCACGCCACGGGCCAAGCGTATGTGAGCTTGACGGGCCGATGCCTATCTTAAACATATCAAATACAGAAAGCTGTTCGCGTTGCATGGTTATGGTTTATCAGGTACCCAGCAGCCTTACGCCGCCGGCTTTAAGGTCTTTAATGATCTTTTCCTGTAAGGCAATTTTAACATTTAAAAAATCGGCAGGGTTTACCCATACGTTTACGGTATAACGTACGTGCTCAAGCTCAAACGCTATAATACCCACCCTTATTGCAGGGGTTTTTAAAACTCCCGGAACTGTGTTGATAGCGTCTGTCATTATTTTTTTGGCTTGGTCGACATCCACATAATAACCCAGCTTAACTTCAAAATCAAGACGGCGCTTGCCTTCGCGGGTAACGTTAACTATTACCTCGTTAAACAGCTTTCCGTTGGGGATGATAATCGTTTTATTATCGGCCGATAACAGTACTGTATAAAATATTTGTATAGATACTACCTTACCCTCCTGCCCTTGTGCAAAAATACTATCATCCAACTCGAAAGGTTTTAACAATAGTATCAGTACCCCGCCTGCAAAATTCTGGAACGTGCCAGATAAAGCTAAACCTACCGCAACTGTAAAGCCACCTAATATTGTGGCAAAGGCCGTAAACGGAATGCCAATAAGCGTCATTACCAAAATTAGGAGCAATACGTATAACGCTGTTATGGCAAGGCTAAGAAAGAATGGTTGTAATGATGAGTGGACTTCTCTTTTACTCATTCGGGTGCGGATACGCACCCCGATGAATTTGATGACTTTTAAACCTATTATTAGTACTGCAAGGCCTACTACTACTCTAAGTCCGTTTAT
>JACMRC010000277.1 GCA_014376655.1 Mucilaginibacter sp.
CGCCTATAATGTAGGTATCCGCGATTTTGATATTAAAACCGGATATGCGGCAGCATTAAAAAACGAGGTAGACGGAAAAGCCCGCCCACGTGGGGCGGGGAAGGTTGACGTAGACCGTTTTGTGAAATACGGCTATGTGCCTCATTTGGATAGCGGAAAGGGTGGAGGTGAATCGTGGCAATACTCAGCTTCGCATACCTTAGAATATTCGTTTAGCTCGTATGCCGTGGCGCAAATGGCTAAGTTGTTGGGTAAACAAGCTGATTATAAAGAATTAATGCGCTTATCAAAAGGTTGGGAAAATATCTTTGACCCAAAGCTAAAACTGATTCATCCCAAAACTGCAAATGGTGAATTTATAAGTAATTTTAAGCCATCTGAGGCATGGCGTGGTTTCCAGGAAGGAAATGCTATACAGTATACTTATTATGTGCCGCATGATCCGGTTGGATTGATATCAAAGATTGGGAAGGATAGTTTTAACTCGCGCCTGGACAGTATCTTCATACTATCCCAAAAACAAGCATTTGGTGGCGGTACCAAGATAGATGCATTCTCTGGTCTTGAGGGGCTTTATAATCAGGGTAATCAGCCTAACTTGCATATTTCATGGCTGTTTAATTATTCGGGCAGGCCGTCTTTAACGCAAAAATGGGTGCGTACTATTTGTAACGAGTTTTATGGTACAGAAGGTATACATGGCTACGGGTATGGCCAGGACGAAGACCAGGGACAATTAGGTGCCTGGTATGTAATATCAAGCCTTGGTTTGTTTGATGTTAAAGGATTAACTGACATAAAACCAACACTTGGTTTAGGTAGCCCATTGTTTAACAAGATCACTATCAAACTCAATAAAAAATATTATACCGGCAACCAGTTTGTTATAGAAGCTAAGAACAATTCACAGGTTAACACTTATGTTAAAAGTTACACGCTAAACGGCAAAAAACTTCATACTCCTTTTATACCATTTGCTGATTTGGTAAAAGGAGGTAAGCTTACACTTGATATGAGCGCACAGCCGACTGATAAATATTAATAACAAGAAAACAATCCCCTCTTAATCTTTAAAAGAGCATGAAAGTGCTCTTTTTTTGTTGCTAATATTTCAATGCAAGGAATTACTTTGTCTGATTAATAAAAGCTAACTTCGGGAAACCAATATTAGTTATGAATAAAAAATCAGGATTAGTTTTACTGTTTTTAACAGTGCTAAGTTTTACGGCTGTTGCACAACAAAAGGCCGATGCAGTATTAGGTTCATGGGCAAACCCAAGCGCCGAGGATCATATCTTAATCTATAAAAAGGGGAATAAATATTTTGGCAAACTCGATTGGATAAAATTCCCAAACGATGAAAATGGCAAACCTAAAACGGATAAAAAAAACCCCGATGATGCTTTAAAATCACGCCCTGAGCTTGGATTAGAACTTTTAAAGGATTTTGTATTTGACGGCGACGATATGTATGTCGACGGAAATATATATGACCCCAAAAACGGCAAAACCTATAGCTGCAAAATGACGCTGGATGGCACTAAACTAAAAATACGTGGCTATATAGGTATTTCATTAATAGGCAGAACAGAAGTATGGACAAGGATAAAATAATAAGCAAAATACTCGTACTTTTCCTGTTGATTATACTATATGCTCAATCACTGAAAGCTCAACGTATTGAAGTATTACAGCAAGACAAACCCACCAGTATCCGCGGTTTATCGGTTGTTGATGATAATGTAGCTTGGATTAGCGGCAGTAAAGGGTACGTAGCAATTACTACTAACGGAGGTAAAACCTGGGCATGGCAACAGGTTAAAGGTTTTGAAAAATCCGATTTCAGAGATATTGAAGCTTTTTCTGATAAAGAAGCTGTGATTATGAGTTCTGGTACCCCGGCATTGATACTTAACACTACAGATGGAGGGGCTAACTGGAAAGTTAATTACCGAAACAACGACTCAACTTATTTTTTGGATGCGATGGATTTTGAAACGCCGAAACATGGGTTTGTGATGGGGGACCCGATAAATGATAAATATCTTTTATTGGAAACAAAGGATGGCGGCAATAACTGGAACACTTATAAAGGCCCCGATGCTATAAAAAATCAAGCTGCCTTTGCAGCAAGCGGTACGTGCCTGGTTACAAAAGGCATATTTGCAATTGTAACGGGCGGAAGCACTGCAGAAATCATTACAAACAAAGGAGGAAGCTGGACTCACCAAACGCTACCTATTGTTCAAGGCAAAAGCGCACAGGGTGCGTTTTCGCTTGCGGTTGGAAAAAATCAATTAGTTATTGTAGGTGGTGATTATCAAAAAGATAAACGACTGGATTCAACTGCCTGTTATTCCACTGATAAAGGATCAACCTGGCATTTGGCCGATAGTTTTCCTGCTGGTTATCAATCATGCGTGGAATTTATTGGTTCAGGTACTTTTGTTTCAACAGGTACTCCGGGTACTAATATTACTACTAACGGGGGTAAAAATTGGGCTAAGATCGATGATATTAGTTATAACGTTTGCCGCAAAGCCAAACGCGGAACGTTGGTATTATTAGCTGGCGATCGCGGAAAAATTGGAATTTTTAAAATGTAGCTAACTGTAAATGAATGCCTTAATAATTGTAAAAAATAAATTAAAATAAGGCTTGCAGGCAAAGCTAAATAGTCCTATATTTGCACCACTTTAAAAGGAAACGGTTAGCGATTTCGTAGCTCAGCTGGTAGAGCATAACACTTTTAATGTTGGGGTCCTGGGTTCGAGTCCCAGCGGGATCACGAGACAAACAAAAAATACCAGAGTTTGTCACCTTTTTAAAGTCTGAAAGGCGCCGCAAGGCGCCTTTTTTGTGTTTAATAAGTTGCTGAAAAACAAGTTGCACTACATTTTTATAAAGCAAATACACTTTTAATAAATTTTAATTGCAGAAAAATTATATTTGCACCCTGCTTTATAAGCCCGGATGGCGAAATTGGTAAACGTTGCGGTCTCAGAAGCCGTTGAGAATTGTCTCTTGAGAGTTCGAGTCTCTCTTCGGGCACATCCATTTAAGATGTGGGATATTAGATATGAGTATTGAGATAATAAACGTCTCAAATCTCATATCTAATACTCAAATCTATTAAGCCCGGGTGGCGAAATTGGTAGACGCACCATCTTGAGGGGGTGGCATTCGTAAGGATGTACGAGTTCGAATCTCGTTCCGGGCACATTATCAGTCGGCTTTGTATTTATGCTGGTAATACCATTCTGATAAATAAACTCCATCGCTCCAGGTTAATTGTCCGTCGGTAGCAACCTCTGCCACCAAAATGGATATTGTGTGCAAAAACGAGCTTTTAATATTACCATCTAAGCCTTGCAATGCTTTGATGGCACATGTTGTTAATTGTGTCGGATCTGTAATATTTTGACAATCATCAACTAATTTAAGCTCACTTAAAATTAATGGAATCTTTGAACGTAAAACATCTTTTATTTTGTCGTCAATGTCGCCGGGAATTAATGTTGTAAGAATATCTGCCGCCGGCGAATCAACAAAGGTTTTTATATTTTCTGCAGCTATAACCCCTATATGTATGGCTGTTTTTAGTTCGACAGGAATACTGGCGAACAGGTTTTTAATTTCATTCCAGATCTTTGATAAAAAGGATTTAAGGCTCATAAGTGTTATGGTTTAATTTTATTATTCTCGTTAATTTCGCGTACTTCCTGCTGTAATACGGCCACGTTACCCTCTAATACTTTTAAGCGTAGTTCGTTTAGCCTTGATTGGCTATCCTGCGCGGTTCGTATCTCGTTTATATCGCTTTTTAACTGGACGTAAGAGGTCGTTACAGAAATAACAATACTTGCAGTGCCAAATAAGGTAACCATGATATTCCTGATGGTGATGCCCTTCAGTTCCTTGTGTTCGATTGCTGTCATACGTTAGGTTGATTAAATGGTGATAGAAACAATTGCCGCTCTATTGCCCGGCGTTTAACTAATGCATCAAGCACCACTTTTTCGCCAGGTGCCGGATTGGTAACTTTGTTCCATACAAAAAACTGGTTAGCAGCGCCTTCGTAATCATGTGCATTCAGGTATTTTAATAAGGTTGATTTTTGCAACGCGCCGATACCTTCATTATAGGTAAAGGAGACCAACGCGTCGAACTGATTCTGATTTAATAAAACCTTCGCAAATTGGTTTACTGCATTTGCATATTGGCCAAGTGTGTTTTTAAATAAAGCATTAGCTTGTAATTCGCTGACCAATTTATCACCCGGCTTTATAGGCTTGCCATCATGATAGCGCGTAGAGCCATACCCTATGGTCCATACGCCAGCACTATCCCTGTAGGCATTTAACCGAAGGCCCTCGAAATTTTTAATTAGGTTTTCGCCTTTTTCACTTAATGTCATCATTTATATTGATATTTAAAGGTTCGCACTGCTTTACAGCAAATTGAGATATGATAGTAATTGTAGCGCCAACAGAAATTAATGCAGTAGATATTTTTGCAGGTATGCCCGCAACCTGTGTTAATGAGGTACCCATGCCGGTAAGGCCCAGGCCTAAAACCTGCAATTTTTTAAAAAAAGGGGGCGTAGCAGTAGTGATACGCTGCCAGAGTGTGTAGTTGGTTTGCATAAAATGAAGTTTTAAGTATTAGAATTATTTATATATTCATCCTCGTGGAGAAAGACGAAAAAATATACGGTGTGCAGTATTTGCTGTTTTATTCTAACAAAGCTATTTACGCAACCTATATAAATCAGCCTATGGATTACTCAAAGCGAAACCATTTGAATTAAGCGTTGCTGGTGAAGTCAAAGTATAAGTATTAGCCACGCTCACATTACCCAATAATTTCTTTGCACCCGAACCTTGCAGAATTAAGTTTTTATAATTCCCTGATGTAATATCTTGACCACCCGATTTTGCATATATAAAGGTGTTTGTAAATCCGCTTGCATTTAAAAGACCCGTTTGCATGGGTTGTTGAGCATTGCTATATGATAGCATACCTTTGTTAATTAGTGTAGAGGTTGTACTGTCGCCGTCGATTATTCCAAATATCGCAAAAGCCCCTCCAGTAACGCCATTTATATATGTGACCGTTATAGGACCGCTAATTAAAATATTGCAATTTAGAGTTCCACTATTGTTGATAGTAAAATCTATCGTTTGATTATTTACTGCAAATTTATAAGTGCCTGTACCAGTATTTGTAACGTATGCATATAACAATAACCCATTTCTAAATTCTACATCGGGATTACCCAAACTTAAATCAACCCCTAAGGATGCATTGGACCCATTTAGAAAACTTGCAGGGCCTTCAAAAGTTATTGTACTATAGGAATTAGCTTTAAATCCACCGCGATTGGTAAAGGAACCTTTCACATTTAGGTTGTACCCGTTACATTCGTATATGTTGCTTGCGAGGTTATCATTATTAAAACCTATGTTTAAAGATTTATTTATCAAAGTATTACCAGCTTGGGTTTTAATCCCATTGCCCCCAATAGTTAAATTAGCATAATTCGTATAGGGTAAGGTATAATTCCCATCATAGAAAAGGCCCAAAGTACTGTTAGTATCATGCATATATTCAAATAATCCAGTAGACATTGGTAGTGTGGGATTATATAAAATAAGCGTTCCGTCATTATTTAATGTAGATGCGCTAGCTGTTCCATTTATAGTAGAATGAGTTGAAAAACTGCCCGCCACGGTAACGATTATAGCGCCTGATACGATAATTGGAGAGTTCCATACACCCCCCAAATAAGCGCTTGAATTAATCGTTTGATTATTCGTGCTAAAAGTCACGGTTCCAGTACCCGATGTAAACTTAAATGTGTGTATTGTCAATCCCCCCCTAAATTCCATATTCGGATTTCCAACGCTTAAATCTGTCCCCCCCTCAAAATCTACATTCCCAATAAATAAAATACTTCCCGATGTGCCACTTTTCGATAAAGTAAACGAACCCACAACTCCTATAACTGAATTTCCACCTACTGTTAAACTGTAATTGCCAATATCATAGTCACTTTGCATATTAAAACTACCCAATGTTGTAATGTTATCCACTTGGTATTTAGGCGAACCCGAAGTTGCTAAATTTCTATAGGGTATATTGATTATGGGCTGTGGACTTATCCCGGCATACGTAACTGTAGAATAATTACCCGCGTTAAAGTTTGCATAAGGTATTATATTAACATACCCCTTTAGTATTAAATTGTGAAAATTCGTAGGTAAGTTAATTAACCCGCTACCACTAACTTGGCAATTACCATTTACGGTAATATTTACGGCTGTACTAGAACCCAGTAATGTTCCAGATATATAAATGTTATTTATTGCTATAGTACTAATATTTAATGTCACCACATGATCCACATGTACATCGTCTCCCGGTTGCGGACAGGTGTTTGACCTTTTATCCAACCCGTTTGACAGCCAGGTATTAGGATCATCCCAATTACCATCCTTTACAGTATACCATGTATTAAATTTTCGTTGCATGGTTAAGTGAAAAGGGGAGGTTGCTACACTTATCATTTTAGAAACTCCTTTGTTTAACTGTTATAATCATATCTGCTGTTAAGGCAGTTTTATTACGTACATAAAAAGATATGCCATTCTCTAACGTAATTACTTTATTACCTGCTAAATCAAGGTCGAATAAGCCAGGCGCTAAAGCAGCTAAAGATGCTAATGCTATTGACCCATTATTGCCGGCGTTTGCCGGTATAGCTACTTGTACCCTGTTAAAAAGCGAGTTACCGTTTGAACCGGTTGAGCAAATAATAATATCAAAATTTCGGGCATTAGAGGTATCTGTATTTCTAAATAAAATGTCTAACACTATACTTGCATGGCTTCCCCCGGTTGCAATTAAAGTATCTATATTGGCTCCTGCTCCTGAACCGATGAGGGTGGCAGGATATGTGCCGGTTAACGTGGCAAATGAGGTTGTATTTGATGAACTATCCATTATAATATTGATTGATAAAAGTTGTAAGATATTTTTGTCGAGCCGTCTGCACCTGTTGCGCCGGTTGCACCAGTAGGGCCGGTGGCTCCGGTAGCACCGGTCGGGCCTGTGGCCCCGGTAGCTCCAGTAGCACCAACTAATGAAGTAATAAAAGCAGCCTCGGTGCCGGTGTGGCCAAGACCAAGCCATGCTTGGTAAGCAGAATCACCATCGGTCCCTATGGGTCCGGTGTCACCCTTGTCTCCTTGTGGGCCCGTTGCTCCGCTTGCACCATCGGTGCCTTCAGGTCCGGTGTCGCCGGTATCACCTTTGTCGCCCTTTGGGCCGGTTGTACCCGTTGGGCCGGTATCGCCGGTGTCACCTTTAGCTCCGTTAGTTCCTTCAGGTCCGGTGTCGCCGGTATCTCCCTTGTCGCCCTTAGGGCCGGTTGCACCCGCCGGGCCGGTATCACCTTTGTCGCCGGTGAGGCCTATTAATGATGTGCCTGTTCCCCATGTGCCGGCAGTTTTGGCCCCAAAGAAAGTGTAGTTGCTGGTGTTTATATAAAAATCGCCGTTTACACCGGTGCTTAAATTGGATGGATTGGTGCCGCCGTTTAAAACGGTAAAACCGTTGGTGCCGTTTGTGCCATTGGTTCCGACTGTACCTTGTGGCCCCTGCGGGCCGGTTTGCATAGAGAATACTTGCCCCCATGTACCGACTGCTTTTTTGTAAAAAATACCGGAGCCTGTATCAATATAGGTGTCATTATTACCACCCGTTGAGGTGCCTGGCATTCCTAATCCGTACAAAACAGTTCCATCGGTTAATGAACTTACAGACGGTAGTGTGTATGCAATATTCCAGGTTCCTGATATTTTCTGGGCAAAAGAACCCATTGTAGTATTAATAAACACATCGCCGTTTTTACCAACTGTATTTTGAGGAAGGGTAGTGCCGAAGCTGATATTTGCACCAACCGTTAAATTAGTGCCTAAAAATTGCAGCAGTGTAGAGAAGGCAAATTTATAATTGACACCACCACTAACCAGTACAGAAACATCGCTTTGGTTGATAGCGGCTGCAGCTATTAGTTCGTTTATTTTTTTGTCTGCCATTATATTTCTGTAAGAGGTAAATAATTGGTTTGATCATAACTGCCGCCGGGGTAATTAAAGCTGTTTTTGTCGACGCTGCGAATGCGGGGCCCTGGTTGTCTCGCGGTTTTATTATTTACGCTAAATCGCCAAAGCGGGAAATCAGAGCGATGGTCCCATAAAAACTTTTCTACCTCGTTAGCATGTGCATTAGCTACACTGCGCTGTTGTTGTACCAATTTGGTAATGTATTGAGGGGTAACGGCATCGCTATTGTCGTGGTGTTTAATTATGGGGCCACTCGAAGTATAACGTATCGCATCTGCTTCAATAAACCGCGCGAAGGCAAAGTACAACAAGGTAGGTAACAGGCCTTC
>JACMRC010000278.1 GCA_014376655.1 Mucilaginibacter sp.
AATGTATTGTTAAAACCCGCAAGGATAACTGGGACTGCCAGCGCGTAGGTGCCGGTGCCGCCCCTATAAAAACAGATAAAGGCTGGCTGGAAATATATCACGGCGCTAATCACGATCATCAATATTGCCTGGGTGCTTTCCTGTTAGACCTTAACGATCCCTCAAAAGTTATAGCCCGCACCGACGGCCCTATTATGAAACCTACCGAACCTTATGAGCTAAGCGGTTTCTTTGGCAATGTTGTATTTACCAACGGGCACGTGGTTAATGGCGATACCGTTACTATATATTACGGTGCCAGTGATGAGTTTGTTTGCGGGGCGAGGTTTTCTATTGGAGAAATATTGGGGGCGTTGGGGGTGTAACTATTGCTATTGTATAATTTATAATTTAAGGTTATATCCCTTTAAACACTCTGCAACATTTTTATAGATAGTGTATTTGTAATGAGGAAAACTAAATTTGTTTTTATCTGCTTTTACAGGTTGATAAAAACCATTTGTTAGGTAATTTTCCTGTTCAATCACTTTAAAGCTACGGTCAAAATATTTTGAATAGAAGTCAGATACTGCACCACCCTGTATAGTTTTGTCGGAAGTAGTGATCAATTCTCTCATATCAAAAGCAAATGTCTTATTATCTTCATCAAAATAATACTCGTAAGTAAATTCGCCATCAATATTGTCGTCGTATAGTATTTTAGCGATACAAACTATTTTTCCAATACTATCTCGCACCACGTTATAAAGACATTGTGTATTGTCTGGTTTTTGATAGCTAATTATTCTAATTGGCGCTTTACTGCCAGGAGTGTCGGCAAAAACAATTACCCTGCTTTGACGGGAAAATCTATACCTATGTATGTCTGTTTTCTTTTTTTTCAGCGAATCCAAATTGCTTTGAAAAAACACAAGAAGAATTATTAGTGATAAGGTTTTCATATCTAAATATAGATAAAAAACAAAAGACGCAAAGTATTGCGTCTCTACATTTTCCGTTATTGTTCCCCTTCAGGCGGTTAGGGGGCTTAATACTCCCCTATACTCAACAACACCAACGTACAAGCATACTCCGTTTCAATCCCTTTTTCGTTAGCCATTTTTCGCAGCTCGCTATTTTCCGTTCCGGGATTAAAGATAATACGTTTGGGTTTGGTGGCTAATATATAGTCATATAATGGCGGCTGGTTATCGGGCCCAACGTATAGCGTTATTGTATCTATGTCACCATGGATCTTCTCGGCTTTCTCAATCGGCACTCCCGCTACTTCGCCACTTTTTAAGCCTACATTAACTATAGTGTGTCCGTGGCTCACCAACCGGTTAGCAGCCAGGTAAGCGTACCGGCCCGAGTTTGGCGTGGCACCTATTATCAAAGTTTTTTTATCAGACATAGTAATTATATCAAGTCAAATATTGCGCCAAGGTGTAATAATTAGCGGGTTTGACAGTCAAACAGTCGTCACAAAAAAATTATTAAAAAATTTAAAATGTTTTTAAACGTGAATCGTCTTTACCTTTAAACAAGTAATAAATTGATAACAGCATTAATGCCCGAAGAAAGAGAAAGCCATATCATAAGCACTATTAAAGCTTATGGTAAAAATTTGCTTGGCTTTATCCGTAAGCGGGTTAAGAATGATGCTGATGCCGAAGATATCCTGCAGGATGTGTGGTACCAGTTTAGCAACCTGGTAAATTCTGAACCAATTGAGCAGACAGGCGCCTGGCTGTATAAAGTGGCAAGGAATAAGATCACAGATAAGCATAAAAAGAAATCAGAAACCTTACTTGACGACCTGTTTGGCGGCAACGACGATAGCGACGATGATACATCAAGCTTTAAGGACCTGCTGATGCCCGAAGAAAGCACCCCCGAAACAGAATACATGCGTAATATTTTTTGGGAGCAACTATTCAGCGCGCTGGATGAGTTGCCCGAAGAACAAAAGCAGGTGTTCATCTGGCAGGAAATGGAAGACATGACCTTCCAGGAAATATCAGAGTTAACGGGTGTTAATGTAAACACGCTGGTATCGCGCAAGCGTTACGCGGTTTTGCACCTGCGCGACAGGTTACAACAGTTATATAAAGAGATTACACAATATTAAAAACAAAAAGAACATGAGAAATTTATTTTATAAAGGAAAGTTCATATTCATACCCATCGCGGTAGCTGCTTTCCTGTCAATTATTAGCTATGTGGTGATGCAATTATGGAACCACCTGTTACCCGATATTTTACACGCAGCCACCATAACGTTCTGGCAGGCCATGGGCATATTTATATTATGCAAAATACTTTTCGGCTTTGGCCATAAAGGTGGCCGTGGTTGGGGCGGCCGTGGCGGTGCGCCATGGATGCGCCATAAAATGGAAGAACGCTTTAAAAGCATGACACCCGAACAGAAAGAAAAGTTCAAGCAAAAAATGCGCGAACGCGGCAACTGCGGCCCATGGGGACGCGGAGGTCATTTTGAAAAGGACTGGGATCAGTTTGAGACCGAGGCCCCGAAAGCAACTGAATAATTAGTTGCAGTAGCAGCGGCGAGTAGTGGTTTGACTAAGTCGGGCTGCTACTTGCTACTGCAACTGCCACTTTAAAACAAACTCACAAACCTACACTATTATGGACATACTGATATTTACAACAAGCGTTAACAAACCCGAGCATGTACAACAAGTGCAGCCTATACTAACATCGGTACAGGCTATTGAAGATTGGAACTTCGACCTGGAAGATTGTGATAACATCCTGCGCGTAGTATCGCATAATCTGCCGCCGCGATATATTGAATCGTTGCTGAATAACGCGGGGTTTAAGTGCGAGGAGTTGGCGTATTAGCTTATTATTGCTTTGCCGGTTTCTTAATGTAGGTATTATATACATAATCATATACTGCCTCATTAGCGCTTTTGCCGCCAAGCAGATATTTATTTGAATATCTATTGTTAACCGCAGCCGCACAAAACTTGCTTATCGCTACATTATATACTGACTGTTTTTTGTTAACAACCCACGGAAACATGAAATCAGAATGCATTTTCGATACAATATTGGTTGTGTCGCCAGTTTTGCCAATTATTTTTATAGTACAATAAGACGCGACATCCGTCCAGTTGGTAGTGGTACTTTGCAAAATCCCCTTATTGATATTTTGTTGTGTGATATGTTTTTTAAATTCAGCCATCTGGCCTGGGCCAGAAGCAGATGGCCTTTTGTACAAGGAGTCGGCATTATCTATTAAATATCGTGGAGTAATACCTAATACTTGAAGTTGCAAGGTTTTAACGGGATGATTTAACGCAAACAATAATCTATCTACATATAACCTATTTACGCAGGTTACAAACTTACGTTCATGCATATTGGTCGTACTATCAAATTTTGAATCCAGGGAATTACTATAACGTTCAATTTGCGTGCTTGTCCATTTATTATTTTCAAGCTTTACCTCATAGTCGGTATGCCCTTTCCCAATTAGATTACCGTAACCATCCCTGATAATTATCTTATTAATATTAGCCGACGCGATATTAACCTGTGCAAATGAGACAAAATGGGTTAGAGCGCAGGTTATTACCAACAGAATGAATAGAGATTTTTTAAAGTTTGGGATAAAAAAACGCATACGGTTTTAGGTAGATAACGGAATCCTAAATTAGTAATATTTTGCAACAATTACCTGGCCAATATCATTGTCCGCACTTGTTGCAGGCTGCCATTTTGGAGGCGTGCGTAATACGGGCCCGGCGGATGCCCTTGGCTATCAAAAGTAATTTTGTGGCTGCCTTTGTCGGCAATACCATCTATCAATGTTCCTACCAAATGCCCTTGCGAATCAAAAATCTGTATCAACGCGTGGCCGCCCTGCGATTCAAAATTTATTGTGGTTGACCCGGTAAACGGATTAGGATAATTACTGATCAAATTAGTCCCCGCCTGTACGTTGGCGATATCTTTAACAACCGACGGGCATGGAGCTGTATCTTTCACACATGGCAAAGGCTGGAAATTATTAAGCATGATGTTGTTCAACACATCATCAGACACACAGAACCAATTCTTTAATACCGAGGCGTAAACCGACCTGAAATCATACTGCATCGGAATGTTATCATTAACCCCGACAGTGGCACTTATAATCGGGCTGGTACCCAG